>JBCCLG010001107.1:0-1929 GCA_039027015.1 Acidobacteriota bacterium
GCGGCTTCAAAGCGCTCGGCTCCCTCGGCGCCGGTGGTGGTGATGACCGCCTACGGGTCGGTGGGCACCGCGGTAGAGGCGATGAAGCTGGGCGCCACCGACTTTCTGGAGAAGCCCGTCGAGCTCGACGAGCTCTTCAGCCTGGTGGACCGCTTGACCGGCGAGGTCGAGGAGGAGACGGATCTCTTCCAGCCTCCCGGAGACGCGCCGGCGATCGTCGGCCGACACCCCAGACTCAGGGCCTCCCTCCGGCTGCTCGGCAAGGTCGCGCCGACGGACACCACGGTGCTGCTGACCGGCGAGAGCGGCACGGGCAAGGAGCTCTTTGCGCGCGCGGTGCACGCTCTCTCGAAGAGGTCCCACAGACCCTTCGTCGCCGTCAACTGCGCGGCGATCCCTGAATCGCTGATCGAGAATGAGCTCTTCGGCCACGAAAAGGGCGCTTTCACGGGCGCGTCTCGGCAGCAGAAGGGGCGCTTCGAGCTGGCGTCCGGAGGCACCCTCTTTCTAGATGAGATCGGCGAGCTGAAGCTCGAGGTCCAGGGCAAGGTGCTGAGGGTCCTCGAGGAGAAAGTCTTTGAGCGCGTGGGCGGCGGCCGGCCGGTGGCCACGGACGCCCGGGTGGTGGCGGCGACCAACCGCGACCTCGAAGCCATGGTGCAGGACGGCGACTTTCGCCAGGACCTCTTCTACCGCCTGGACGTTTTTCCCATCGAGCTGCCGCCCTTGAGGGAGAGATCCAGCGATATTCCGGCGCTGGCTTCGCACCTCACCCGCAGAATTGCCGATCGGCTGGGCTTTGAGGCACCGACCTTGACCCCCGAGGCCCTGCAGCTGATCGAGCGGCAGCCTTGGCCTGGCAACGTACGCCAGCTGTCGAATTTCCTCGAGCGCGCCGTGATCATGAGCGACGGGGAGATGCGCGCCGCGGAGCTGAGCGAGCTGCTTCGCCCAACCCGCGGAGAAGACGGAAGCGAGAAGGACGCCGTGCGCCGGGCGCTGCTGCAGTCTGATGGCGACAAACAGCGCGCCGCTGAGATTCTCGGCGTGAGCTACCGCAGCCTCCAGCGCAAGGTCAAAGACCTCGATCTGGAGGGTTTCCCGCGCTATCGAAGCTGAGGGGGGACGGAGGCTTCTCTCAGGGTCTCTCGCCCGAAGAGCCGTCGTCCTCGGGCTCGACCGAGGGTAACCGGGTCTGCTCGGCGTCCTCGCCGCTCGCCGAGGAGGCATCCGCGGCGCCGGCGGCATCGGGGCTCCCGGCCGAACGCGGAGTCGCCTGACCCTCCCTCGCCACGGAGGCTCCGCCGACGGTCAGCTTGGTGCTCGTCACGGAAAAGACGGGGTCGCCCGCGAAGTCGCTGACCTCGGGCAGCACGATGCGGAAAGTGGTGCTGCGCCCGGAGACCAAACTGGCGTTGCCTAGGAAGGCGTTGCCGGTCCCCAGAATCTCGCCCTCCTCGTCTTTGACCTCGGCCCGGATGGTGACGTTGGCGGCTAAGTCGCGGCCGGTGTTGCGCACCGTGCCGCGCAGCTCGATGCCGCTATCGGTGTCGACCCTCTTCCAGGCCACAACCTGTACGGGCTCGCGGTTGGCGATGCTGGGCAGCACCTCAGGCCTCGGGGTGCCGTCGTTCTCGGGAGCGGCCTGGGGGATGTCCTTGTTGGTCAGGACCAGGACGGGCTCGGGCTTCGGGGTCTCCTCGGCGTCTGCGGCCTCGGGCGGGGCCGGTGGAGCCAGCGCTTGGCGGGTGGCCTCTTCGCTGGCCTCGAGGTCGACATCGGACGCCCGCAGCACCGAGAGGGTGCCGTTGGGCATGGTGAAGACAACGCGCCGGCCCTCGACTTTCCAGGGCCCTTTGGTTTCGATGCGGGCTCCGTCCTGGGTGACGAGGATGTCAGCGAGGGCCGCCGGCGCGGCGCCGGCGAGCA
>JBCCLG010001108.1:0-1928 GCA_039027015.1 Acidobacteriota bacterium
ACTGGCAGATGACCGTTCTCACCCTCGGCGCGCTTCTCAGCTTCACCGCGATGCTGGCGTTTGCGTTCAAAAAGCTGCGGCCTCTCTTTCGCGAGCGCGGTGAGCTCCAGGCCGCGGTTACCGGCCGCCTCGGCGAGTCTCTGGGCGGCGTGAGGGTGGTCAAGTCCTACACCGCCGAAAAGCGGGAGGACCTGATCTTCGCCCGCGGAGCCCACAAGGTCTATCGCAACGTCGCCCAGTCGATCTTCACCACCTCGGCGGTCGGCGCCGCGGCCTCCATGCTCTTCGGCGTGATCAGCGTGATCATGATGCTGATCGGCGGCCGCGCGATCCTCGCCGGCACCATGACCCTCGGCGATTTCGTGAGCTATATCTTCTTCACCGGCATGGTGGCCACTCCGATGGTGCAGATCTCGAACATTGGCACGCAGATCACCGAGGCCTTCGCCGGGCTCGACAGGATCCACGAGCTGCGCCGCGAGGCCACCGAGAATGACGACGACGCGAAGCGGACGCCCCTCGAGGACATCCGCGGTGACGTGGTCTTTGAGGGCGTCGACTTCGAGTACGAGGAGGGCCAGCCCGTTCTGCGCGACATCTCCTTTAACGCGCCCGCCGGCTCGACCACCGCGCTCGTGGGCTCGAGCGGCTCGGGCAAGAGCACGACCATCGGGCTGGTGATGGCCTTTCACCGGGCGAACGGCGGGCGTATTTTGATCGACGGGCGAGACCTGGAGACCGTCAAGCTGCAGGACTACCGCCGCGCCCTGGGCATCGTGCTGCAGGACAACTTCCTCTTTGACGGCACGGTGGCGGAGAACATCGCCTACGGCAACCCCTACGCAGATCGCGCCTCCATCGAGGAGGCCGGGCGCATCGCCCACGTGGAGGACTTCGTTCACGAGTTCCCGGAGGGCTATGACACCGTGGTCGGCGAGCGGGGCGTCAAGGTCTCGGGCGGCCAGCGTCAGCGCATCGCCATCGCCCGGGCGATCCTGGCCAATCCGCGCATCCTGATCCTCGACGAAGCCACTTCGTCCCTCGACTCCGAGAGCGAGGCCAAGATTCAGGACGGGCTCCACAAGCTGCGTCAGGGCCGCACGACCTTCGTGATCGCCCATCGCCTTTCGACCATCCGCTCGGCCGACCAAATCCTGGTGCTCGAGGAGGGCGAGATCGTAGAGCGCGGCACCCATCCGGAGCTGATGGAGGTCGGCGGCCGCTATCGCGAGCTTCACGATCGCCAGCACGCCTGGGAGAAGAACCGATTCATCAATCCGGGAGAAGACTTCATCGCGCCCCAGGAAACCCTCTCGGCGCAGGAAACCTGAACGTGTCTTGGCCGCCCGACTCTCCCCCCTCCCCCTCGAGCCCGCCGCAGGGCGAGCCCCCGAGCCGCTCGCCCTACGCGCCGCCGAGCTCCCCCGTGGTTCTCGAGCCCGAGTACCGGGTGGCGAGGGAGCCCGCGCCGCCGGCGCCGGGCCCAACCCCTCGAGAACGCGCGGTCCGCCTGCCGCTTCTTCTTTTTCTGCTCACCTGCGGCTCGGTCTTGATCACCGGCGGCCCGGCCTACGCCGCGGCGCTGATGACCATCCTCCTCTGCCACGAGTTCGGCCATTACCTCCAGGCTCGGCGCCATGGGGTGCCCGCTTCTCTGCCCTTCTTTCTGCCGCTGCCGCTCATCTCGCCCTTCGGAACCCTCGGAGCCGTCATCGGCATGCGGCCCAACGTGGCAAATAGCCGGCAGCTCTACGACATCGCCATCAGCGGGCCCCTGGCCGGCCTGGTGCCGACGGTGCTCTTCGCCTTCATCGGGCTGCGCCAGTCGAACTATCGGCCCACGGCGGAGCTGCCCGAGGGTCCGAACCTGCTCTTCGGTGAGCCTCTACTCTTTGAGTGGATCGCCGCCCTGGCGCTCGGCCCGGCGC
>JBCCLG010001109.1:0-1925 GCA_039027015.1 Acidobacteriota bacterium
CAAACACCAGGTCGATCTCCTGGAGATCGAAGCGAGAGCGAACCGCCTGCTGATAGTCCTGAAAGAACTGGCGCAGCTCGATGGGCCGCAGTTCCTCTCCGGCGCTGGCCGAGAGCCGGCTGCCCTCGAGCAGATTGTCCACCAGGGTGCCGATGCGCCCCGCCTCGCGCACGATGAAGCCCGAGAGGGAGACCACCTCGTGCCCCTGAAGATCGCCCTGTTCCAGGGTCTGGGCGTGCAGCTGGATCGCGGCGAGCGGAGACTTCAGCTCGTGGGTGATGGTCGAGAGAAAGTGCTCCTGCTTCAGCCGATAGCGCCGTTCGCTGAGGGTGATCGCCAGGAGGTAGGTCAAGGCGACGCTGACCAGGAAGAAGAGGCCCGCACCGGTCGTGCCGATAAACCAATGGAAGTGGTTCCACTCAACGCCAAAGCGCGACACGACCTCGTTGATCTCGACCGTGAAACGCTGGACGACCAGAACCCAGAAGACGAGCAGGGCCGTGGTCATCGCCAAAGCAGCGAGGTAGATCAGGTAGATGATCAGGATGGGTGTGGTGCCGCGCCGCATGCGAGGATTCTACCGGGGCGTGAAAAGCTCGTCGAGCCAGGCGAGAACGGCGCCAAAAATCTCGAGACTTTCGGGCTCGTTGAAGAGTTCGTGGGCGCACGGCGCCCACTCGCGATAGCGGACAGCGGACCCGCGGCGGCTCTGGACCCGCCGCGCCCAGTCCCGAGAGGCCTCGGGATCGACCAGTCGGTCGGCGCCAGCCTGAAGAACGAGAGCGGGAACCGCGAGCTCGTCAGCCCGCTTAAAACAGACCCGCTGGGCCTCGGAGACGGCGGTGAACCAGCGAGCCGAGACCCTGGAGCCGATCCGTGGATCGGCCCGGTAGGCGGCCACCACCTCGGGGTCGCGGCTGATCGAGGCGGGGTCGAGCCGGGCGTCGATCAGCGTTTTCGGCGCGATTCCAGCGAGGAGCCGTCCTGCCGCCGCCAGCCAGCCCGGCGGCGCGTTCTCGGGATGGGCGGAGAAGGCCGGAGAGGATAGAACCAGACCCGCAAGCCCCTCGCCGTGGCCGAGCGCGAAGTGAACCGCCACCACGCCGCCCATCGAATGTCCGACGAGCACCAGAGGCCTGCCGGGGCTGGGGCCCGACCGAAGGGCATCGACCACCGTCTCGACGTCCCGCACGTAGTCCGCAAAGTCCCCGACGTGAACGCGCCGCCCCTCGGACTCTCCGTGGCCCCGAAGATCGAGGGCATGGCAGGCATAGCCGCGGCGAGTGAAGTAGCTCGCCAGCGGACGGTACCGCTCCGAGTGCTCGAAGAGACCGGGCACGATGAGGAGATCGGCTCGCGTGGTCCGTCCGTCACATTCCCAGGAACGCCAGGTGAGCCGGAGGCCGTCTGTCGTGTGGATGGCGCTGGATCTTTCGGTGGCGCCGGCGTCCGAGCTCGGTCCATCGCTCCCGCGGTCCTGAATGCCGGCGCCGTCGGTCCGCGCGCCCTCGACCGTCCGAGGCTCCGCGGTGGGGAGACGCCCGCGTTCTTGAGCGAGGGGCACTCTGCTGCGCGAGTCCGGCATCGAGGCACGATATCAGTCTTGCGGTTATAAAAATATTTTCTTATGCCACTGCATTCGCCGAGGGGGCACAAGCCTCGCGGACCCGTCGAGGTTTGGTCCTGGGGAAAGACCTTGGCATAATGAAGCGCTTTTGCCCGCTTCAAGCAGCCCAGCCATGTTGTTTTCTCGTGCGTCCACGAGCGACCCGCTGAGCCCTCCGGCTCGGCGCGAAGATCGCATCCGCGCGACCTGTTTAGGGCTCGCCGCCCTGGGTTTGTTGTGCGTCATAGGCGGCTGCGCGGGCTCCAGCAAGAGCGGTGAGGCGGACGCGGCGGGCGCTTTGCCGGGGTCCCTCGACGCG
>JBCCLG010001110.1:0-1925 GCA_039027015.1 Acidobacteriota bacterium
AGGCGCTCCTCCCGGACGCCGAGCTCCAGCAGCTGGCGACGCACCTCCGTGGTGGAGGTCACCACCCGGTCGACCCGGAGGAGCAGCCGGCCAGCGGGCCAGCCGGCGAGCCGGGAGATCAGGGCCTGGACCCCGCGACGGGGCCGGCCGGCCGCCGCTGAATCCCCGACGTGAAAGGCGAAGGCGACGATGCGAGAGCCGAAAAGCAGGCGATGCCAGAAGGCCGGCACGAGATCAACCGGCGACGGCGAGGCCAAAACCACCGTCGCCGGGGGTTCGCCCGAGCTTCGCGAAGCGGCGATGCGGCGGATGACCCGGGCCACGCGAGCCATGTAGGCGGCGACCGCGCTGGCGGTCGACCCGGGCACCCCGCCGGGATAAATCCACGCCGCGGCCCCCTCGGGCAGCCAGTCGCGGGCCAGCTCGGGGGCGTAGAGGATCGCGCTCTCGACCTCCGGATGCTCGCCGAGGGCCGCGGCCAAAGCGAGCAGGTGCCGGTCACCGCCGCTCGGCGAGCGGGCGAGGTATCCCCCGTTGAGAATCAGAACGCGCTCCATGGCAGGGCATTATCGCCGCCCGCGAGCCGTGCGTCCTCGGCTCCGGGTTATCGACTGAGCTCGGCGGCGAGCTAAGGCTCGAGCGAGGCGCGGAGCGCGTCCCGCGCGGCCCGCACCTCCGGATCCTCGAGCCACGCAGGCGGCAGGGAGCCCACCAGGAGGGCGATGCCCCGGGGCGCCTGACTGCGGCCCTTGAGGGAGGCCTGAAGCTGCAGCAGGCTGAAGCGGCCGGTCTCGAGGTCGTCGGCCACAACGGCGAGGCGCGCGCGCTGCAGCCAGTCGGCGGGGCGCACCCTGGAGGTGAGGAGGCCGTCGAAGAGTTCCAGGGCCTCGAGCGCGGCGGCGCGGCGACCCGCGCGGCGGCGCCAGTCGATGCGCAGGCGGGTGGCCAGGTGATGAAGCACGTGCTCTCGCGGGATCTCGCGGGCGAGCTCGCCGTCGAGGGCCTCGAGCTGCGCCAGCTCGCCGGCGCCGGCCATCCGCCAGCCCTCGAGGATCAGCCGGGCCTGGGGGATTTCCGCCATGCGCGCCAGGAGGCGAGGGGACCCCTGCCCCTGGCGGATTCTCCCGCCTCGCTGCATCAGAACCACGTTCAGGAGCGCCGGGCTCTTCTCTCCCCGGGCCAGGGCAGCCCGCAGGGTGGACTCCGCCCGTCCCTCGCGGCCGCTCACGAGATCCACCAGGGCGAAGGCCGCCGAGCGATCCGCGGCTTCGGGGAGTCGGGTGGCGAGGCGGGTGGCGCGAAAGTCGGCTCCCTTGCGAGCCAGCCTCTCGATGAGCGCCAGCGCCGTCTCCGGCGGCGGCGGCTCGAGGGGGTCGTAGTCGGACCACAGCCTGCTGAGGCTCTCGCGAGCGAAGCCCGAGCCGGCGAGGATGCGCGGGGAGCGGGTGCGCAGCAGGTTGCGCCGATCCCGCAAGAGCGGTGCCCCCGCGGCCAGGCGCCCGGCGCTCCCCTCCTCGAGCATCCGGGCGATCTCGAGATCGAGGGCGGTGGCAACGCCGCCGGCCGCGAACTCCCGAGGAGCATCGGCGATCGCCCGAGAGGCTCCGGCCTCCAGATCGAGGGGCTTCTTGGAGCCGACAAAGAGCAGCGCGTCCTGGGGAAAGGGCTGATAGACCTCGAGATGGGGAAAGACGTCGAGCAGGGTGGCGAGCAGCGAGTGCAGCAGCGGCTCATCGATAAAGCGCAGGCCGATCCACTGGATGAAGACCCCGTCTTCGGTGAGGCGCTCGGAGGCCAGGGCGAAGAACTCGCGCGTGAAGAGATTAGCCGCGCCGCTGGTCCAGGGATGCGACGGCTGGGAGGCGATGATGTCGAAGGATTCCCGGGTCGAGGTCGAGATCGAGGACGCCCGTCACGCCCTCGCC
>JBCCLG010001111.1:0-1920 GCA_039027015.1 Acidobacteriota bacterium
AGCTGATCGGGCTCTCGAGAACGAGACCCGAGGGACTTCCCTTATGAGCCACCAGACCCCAGGGCCTTACCCGCCAGCAGCAAACCCCAGAGACGCTCCGGCGCGCCGCCGCCCCGGAGCCCTGCTGACCGCCCTCGCGACCCTGCCCCTGTGGCTAGGAATCGGCTGCTCTGGCGGCGGCACCCCGGCGCCGAAGGTTCAGAACGAGGCAGAGATCGCCACCCTGCGCCAGCAGCTGCTTCAGGCCCGGCAGAGGGCCGTTATGGCCGAAGTCGAAGCCGAGCGGCTGTCCTCCGAGATCGAGCAGCTCAAGCGCCAGCTCACCTTCGCCCGCGAGCGGGCGACCCTCGCGCCCGCCGCTCAGCCCTCGCGGCCCGTGACGGACGGGGTCGAGACCATCGATCTCAGCGGCCAGATCGAGGAGGTCGAGCTAGAGGATCCGCCCGCCCCGGCTCCGCAGCCGATCGACGGCGAGGCTCTCCCGGCGGCGGCGGCAGCGGCATCTGCGCCGCGGCCCGCGGACGGCGACACGCAGTCGATCTACGATCGCGCCTACGGGCTCTTTCACGACAAACGCTATGCCGAGGCCGAGTCTGAGTTCGCCGCCTTCCTGGAGCGGAGCCCGCAGTCTCACCTGGCGGACAATGCCCAATTCTGGATCGGAGAGTGCCGCTTTGCTCGCGGCGACTTCAGCTCTGCCCTGCAGGCTTTCGGAGCGACCGTCGACCGCTATCCGCACGGCAACAAAGTCGCGGACGCCCTGCTCAAGGCGGGCAAGAGCCTGGTGGCCCTCGGCCAGAAACAGCAGGCCATCAGCACCTATGAAGAGCTCGTCACCCGCTTCCCCGACAGCGCTGCCGCCCTGGCGGGCGAGAGGCTCCTGGCAGAGCTAAGACGCTAAACGCCGATAAAGGCTGGCCTTGCCTGTGTTGACAGCACCCGGCAAAGGATATACTTTGCCCTCAAAGCGTCTCATGGGCGTATAGTCACAAATCTATACACGGCGTCGCGCTCCCGCGCGATCGCCCCACAGGTCGAGCATCGACCCGGGCTGAGCCGTCTTCGCGTGAAGGCTCAGCCCCCGCGACACCACCCGAAAGCCGGGGAGGTTTGGACGATGGCGGAACGGACCCGTACAGGCAGGATTTCAGCGATCAACGGCGCCCTCAGGCGAGCTTCTCTCTTCGGCGCCCTGGCGGCGATCGGCGCGGCGGCCTTCGCCCAGACGCCCCCTCCCGTCTACCAGCAGGGAGACCGGTGGACCGCCTGGAATCCTCCGACGCCCCCCGAGGGGGCCGAGGTCTACACCATCGTGAGCGGCGACTCCCTGTGGAGCATCGCTTCTTCCCAATTGGGCGATCCGTACCTCTGGCCTCAAATCTGGGAGCTGAACAGCTACATCGCCGACGCCCACTGGATCTACCCCGGCGATCCCCTCGTGATGCCTTCGGCGACCCAGGCCGTGGCCGACGCGGCGGGCGACCCCCTGGAGGACGCGGCCCAGGTTCTTGCGGACGGCGGCCAGCTGCCGGTCGACGACGGCAGCGGCGACCCCCTAGACTCCCTGCTCGACGGCGATGGCCGACGCGGCGGCGGCTGGGATCCCTCCTTTGCCGGCCAGGGCGGCAAGAGCGCGCCGGTACCGCTAGGCTTTGAGTCCGATATCTACTGCTCAGGTTATATCGGGGAGATCGACGAGTCCTTCCCCTACGCGATCGCGGCCTCGGAGTATGAATTCCTGCAGCCAACCCTCGACCCGCAGCGCGAGCGGGCGGTCAAGGGGCTGCACGGCTCCACCGAGACCGAGAAGGTGGGCCTCGCCACGGGCGACATCGTCTACGTCGAAGGCGGCAGAGCCGACGGCCGCGCGGCCGGCGAACAGCAGACCCACGTAGACCCCCCGGCCGCCCACGATCACCC
>JBCCLG010001112.1:0-1919 GCA_039027015.1 Acidobacteriota bacterium
GGGCACTCCCTCTGGGGTGGCCACCCCCGGGCGCCCGCCCCCCGCCCGCCCCAACGCGCCGGGGGGCCCGGGCCCCCCGACGAGCCGCCGAGCGGCGCCTTCCTCTCACCCTTCGACTTTCATGAGCTGGAGATTCGCTACGCAGCGCGGATGCCGCTGACCCTGGTGGGACAGCGCGGCGACCGGGGTCTATCCGCCACGGTTCCTCCCGGCAGCTGGGTCCTGCGCCTGTCGAATCAGCAAAGTCGCAACACCGACGTCAGGCGGCTGATCGTTGACCCCAGCCGAGAGCCCGCAACCCTCCCAGCAGACAGCCGCGCTTGGCGGCTCTACGAGAAGGGCCGGGAAGCCGCCTCACAGCACCGATGGACGAGCGCTCGAGCCGCTTTTCGCGAGGCGCGAAAGGTTGCCCTCGAGCCCTTCAGTCGCCTTTTCCTTGACGGCTACCTCGCCAAGACGTACGAATATCAGGCCCAGCAGCAGACCGCACACCGCCTTTATAGCCGGGCTCTGCGCTCGGCTCGCATCCTCGACGGCGAAGGGCTGCTCACGGCCTGGTGCCTCCAGCGCATAGCCGCAATGGACCTCTTTATGGGCCGGCGGACCGAGGCCCGCCGAAGGTCCCTCGAGAGCCTGAGGATTCGTGAGCTGCTGGCTCCGGAAACCTTGCTGGTGGCCGACAACACCACTTTTCTCGGTCTTCTGGCGCGGGATGTCGCCAAGAACGGGGACGCCGAGGAAAAGCTCCGCGTCGCCCTAAAGATTCTCGAGAGAAACGACGCTCCTCCCGCCGATCTCGCGGCTGCACTCGATGCCCTGGCGGGCCTGCAGCTCGTGCGCTTTGACCTCCGTGCGGCTGTTCCTGCGCTCGAGAGAGTCCTCAAGATCCGACAGCGGGAAACTCCGGGCTCGCGCACCGAGGCGATCGCTCGCATCGTGCTGGCGAGGGCTTACACCCTCGACCGGAGGCTTGGGGAGGCCGAAGATCACCTGCTGGAAGCTCTCCGGATTCTCAAGGCGATCACTCCTACCGACTTCGAGCAGACGGCCCTCTGTCTCAATAGCCTGGGAGACGTGGCCCTAAAGCGCGGCGATTGGAAGGCCGCCGAAGGCTTCTTCCTGGTAGCGCTGCGCAGCCGCAGAGCCCCAGAACCCCGCTCCTGGGAGGACTCCCTGAGCCTCGGCAACCTCGGGCACCTGAAGATCAAGACCGGCCACCTCGAGGAGGCCGAGAGATACTTCAAGGCGGCCCTTCGCCTGCTCGAGCAGATGGTGCCCGACGGCGACGCGAGGGCCCTCAAGCTCCACAGCCTGGGCCTGGTCTACCGGTCGACGGGCCGCCTTGAGCTGGCCAGCCACACGATGCTCGAGGCGGTCGAGGTTCTCGAGAGACAGATCGGGAACCTCGGAGGTAGCCTGGAGAGCCAGCGCCTCTACCGATCCAAGCGAAGGGCCGTCTTCCGCGCCGCGATCAGCGCCCTTCTGGCGTCGGGAAACCGAGACGAGGCGCTCGAGGTTCTCGAGAGGTACCGAAAACACGATCGGCTGATGCGAGGCTCGAGCGACGCTGGTCAGAGGTCGGAACTCGGGGCTCTGCAGCGCGAATATGACCTTCTGCTGGAGCAATATTTCGAGCAGCGGCCTCTCCGGGCTGCCGAGAGGCGCCGCTTCGAGGAGAGAACCCGCCTGCTGCGCGAGCGCATCGCGCTTCTAGGCACCGATGGGGCAAGCTCTAAAGCGCTCCAGAAGAGCGCCACCGCGGAAGAGAGCCCCCTGCGGCCAAGCGCTCCCAAGGGGGCGATCGCCGCAGGCACCGCGGTTCTTAGCTACGTTCTCGACGATGAGAACGTGTACCTCTTCACCTTCACCGGTCGCGAGGTCGCGGTTTACCGGCTTTGGACCTCGGCGGCCGAGCTCGA
>JBCCLG010001113.1:0-1914 GCA_039027015.1 Acidobacteriota bacterium
CCAAGCGCCAGGCTGCCCTCGACGCCGCGGAAAATCCGGGCCCCGCGGGCATGCTCGATATCGACTGCAACTCCACTCCCGAGACTCAGTGCCGGCGCCCGATCGAGAATATTTTCTGGCCGCCGGACTCGGCGCCCGCGGGCTCCTACCGGACGTGGGTCACTCTTTTTCGCCAGCCGGTGGGGGCTGATCCCGTGCCGTACACTCTCGAGATTCGCCACGGCGAGCGGGTGGTGCAGACCTTCGAGGGGAGCCTCCAGGAGGTGCGCGAAGACTCGCGGCGCTTCGGGCACGTCTTCTCGGGGAGCGGGGCCCCGGCGCCTCGACCTTCGCCTGAATAGCCGTGGTGCGGGCCCGTAGAGGGAGAAACGAGGCTTAGCCCTCTCCGCGCGATGCCACAAAAATTCCTCACCGACGACGGTCAACAGGCCCTTCTGGGCGTCCTTCGAGATCTCGAGGGCCGCTCGAGCGCCGAGCTGGTGATCGCGGTGCGGCCCTCCTCGGGCTCCTATCCGGCCGCTTCGCTGCTGGCCGGCACCCTGGCGGGCTTTTTGACCCTGGCTTTCCTGCTCTATAGCCCGGTGGTCTTCCCGCTTCTCTTCGTCCTGATCGATCCGTTTCTGGTCGGCGGTTTGGTCGCTCTCCTATGCTCGCGTCTGCGCTCCCCGCGCCGGCTCCTGAGCAGGCGGCGGACGCTCGACGCGCGCGTCCGCCGGGCGGCCCACGCGACTTTTTTTGAGAAGAGCGTGCACGAGACCGAAGGCCGAACCGGGATTCTGCTCTATCTCTCGCTGCTCGAGAGGCGCGCCGAGGTGGTGGTCGATCGCGGCGTGCGCGAGGCGGTGCCCCTCGAGGAGTGGAATCGCGCCGCGGCAGAGATCGATCGGCGGATGGCGCGCGGGGCTGGGGCCGCCGAGATCGCCCGGGCGGCCGAGGCCCTGACGCCGATTCTCGAGCTGGCCCTGGTGCGCGCGCCCGACGGCGGCGGCGGCGGTGGTGGCGATGTCAACGAGCTGGCGGACGAGGTCTGCGTCTCGTGATCCGCGGGCGCTGGATTCTTCTCGCCGCGTGCCTCCTCGGCCTCGCGGCCGGCGGCGGCGGCGATCTTCTCGCTCGCCCGGGGGGCGGTGACTCCTTCGGCGGCCCGAGCGGGGGGAGCGGCGGCGGCGGCGGTGGCGATCTCGGGATTCTCTTCCTGATTCTCGAGCTCTATATTCGCTTCGTCATCGCCTTTCCGAGCCTCGGCGTGCCCGCCACCCTCGTCCTGATCGGCGCGGTCTACTGGTGGAATAAAGGCCGCCGCGCCCATCTCGAGCATGCCTGGGACGTCGGCGGCAGCCGCTGGGACCACGTGGAGGTGCCGATTCTGCGGCAGTCCGCGGACCTCGAGGAGATCCGCCGGGACGACGAGAATTTTTCCGCGGTGCTCTTCGAGGATTTCGCCTATTCGCTCTACGCCAAGGCCCACGAGGCGAGCGTCTCGGAAAGCGCCCTCGAGGCCCTGGCGCCCTATCTCGCGCCCGGGGTCCGGCAGCATCTGGCGGCGCTTGCCGGCGGCGCCCTCGAGGTCACCCAGGTGGTGGTGGGCGCCCTGCGGGTGGAGTTCGTGTCGCGGCCGCGGGGCGCGGTGAAGGTCGGCCTGGAGTTTGAGTCGAACCTCACCGAGGTGTCTGCCAGCGGGCGCCGGAGGATCTACCTGCGCGAGCGCTGGCGCCTCTCGCGGCCGGCGGGGGTGAAGAGCCGCCCGCCGGAAAAGGCGCGCGATCTCAGCTGCCCAAGCTGCGGCTCGGCGTACCGACCCACCCCCGAGCGGCGATGCGCGAGCTGCGGGCAGGCGGTCGAGGCGGGCGACTTCGACTGGCGGGTCGAGGAGATCGTGCGGGTCGCCCACGAGGACCGGCCGCCGGAGCTGCG
>JBCCLG010001114.1:0-1912 GCA_039027015.1 Acidobacteriota bacterium
ACGGCGCCCGACTCGGGGTCGACGCCGCGCAGCTCCTGGCGAGACTGCACCACGAGCTGACGCTGACCGCCGATCTCGGCAAAGACGGGCGAGGAGAAGGAGCCGCCGGCCATGTCGCCGCCCGAGAAGCCCTCGGCGCGCCACACGACTTCGCCGGTTTCGGCGACCAGCTTAAAAAGGCTGGTGGAGGCCTCGAGGTAGAGAAAGCCGTCCTCGAGGAGCGGCGAGCACACGTAGCCGAAGGCCGGCTGCTCGGTGCCGAGGCGCGCGGGGAAGTTGAAGCGCCAGCGCTCCTCGCCGGTGGCGCCGTCCAGGGCTACCAGCACTTCCTGAATGCCGCCGACAAAAAGGGTTTGGCCGTCGTAGGCCGGCGTCGAGCGAATCCAGCTGCCGTTGGCGTCGGCAAAGAACGGCACCTTCATCGAGCCCTTCCACTGCTTCTGCCAAAGCTTCTCCCCGGTGTGGCGATCGTAGGCGGTCACCACCTCACGGGACTCATCGCGCGTTTCGGTGGTGAAGATCCTCTTCTCGCCGACGATCGGTCCGGAGTAGCTGGGCCCGAGTTTCTCGGCGCTCCACACCTTCTCGAGACCGGCGAGGCTCGAGGGCCACGGCGCCTGGCCGGCGGCCAGCTCGCCGGTGCGCTGGGGTCCGCGCCACTGCTGCCACACGGCGGGCGCCGCCTGCGGCTCGGGCTCCGAGGCCGTTCGGGACTCGGTTTCTTTGGGCTCGGCTTCTTTAGGCTCGGCGGCCTCGAGGGCGGGTGCGGCCCATGGAGAAGCGGCGAGAAGAGTCGCCAGCAGCGCGGCGGCTGCCGGGGTGGTGCGCGTCGGGGTTCCAGGGGGATTTATCCAAAGCATCGTGCGGACCTCCTTTAGCCTGGCCTTCGAACGCTCCAGCGCTTGAGATGCGCGCGCCGGCGGGTCAGAAGCCTTCCGGGTAGAGCTGGAAGTCCCCCAGATCGAAGCGCGAGCGGGCGTCGACGGTGACGAACTGGAAGGCGCGCTCGCCGAGCACCAGGGAGTACACCCCCTCGGGAACATGCGGCAAATCGAAGCTGCCGTCGACCCGGGTGTGCATCTCGGCGCTGTGGGCGCCGTCCGAGACGCGCTGCAGGCGCACGCGCACGCCGCCCAGGCCGCGCCGGTTCTCGCCGTCCTCCACCTGGCCGTGAATCCGCGCCTTGGGCAGCGGAAAGCGCCGCGGCTCGTCGATCTGATCGAGCAGCGTGCCGACTCTCAGGGTGGCGACCCGAATCTCCATCTCGTGGCCGCTCGGGCGGTCAAAGCGGGTGAGAAAAAGCTCCGGCGCGCTGCCCTGGCGGTAGGGCACCAGAAAGGAGCCGTCGGCCTCGGGCTCCACCCGCTCCTCTCCCCAGGGGGTTCGGCTGACCAGCCACCACTCGGGCTGCAGGCGATCCTCGAAGATCACCTGCACCCGCGGCAGACCGGTATCGAAGCGCACTGTCGAAATCTCCCCGGCGATCACCCGCACCCGTCGCACCTCGGCCCTGGGCACCGTCACCACCGTGGAGCCCAGGCTCGAAGGGCGAGGTTTTTCGACCCGGTACCAGCCGGGCAGAAGGGCCGGCGAAAAGGCCTCGCCGTCGCTGTCGGTCACGAGGTCGGGCCCGCCCGGCAGCAGGCTGAGGCGGCAGCCGGCGCAGGGGTCTCCGCGGCCGCCCACCAGCGCGCGAATCCAGCCGCCCGGCTGCATCTCCACCACGAAGGGCTCGTCGCGCCGCTGGTCCTCGGCGCCTAGATGCACGTGCTGGGCGGCGTAGCCTTCGGCGCTCACCCTCAGGACGAGGGTTTCTGAGTCTTCGGCGGCCGTTCGCGAGATGGCGAACTCGCCGTCGGCGTCGGAGCTCGCGCGCGCCGCGCCGGGCGGCTCGATGGCCTCGATGGCGGCG
>JBCCLG010001115.1:0-1912 GCA_039027015.1 Acidobacteriota bacterium
ACTCCGTCCAGCTCTCCGAGAGGTCGCCGCCGACGTCCACCGCCCGCTCCTCCCGCCACGGACGCGCCGGGCCCCCCTCGAGGTCGGCGAGGAGGCGAATCCGGGCGATGGCGCCGGCCTCGAGCAGACCGAGGCCCCCGGGCTGGACGACCTGGATCCTGAGGCGGGTCACGGCAGCACCTCGAGGGTGATGTACTCCACCGGCGGCGTCACGTGACGCTCGCGCGCCTCGATCTGCCGGCCGTCCGCGCGAGCCGTGAAGCTGCCCGAAAAGCGCCATCGGCCGCGCTCTAAATCGAAGGTGCAGCAGGAGTGAGAGCCGGTCTCCTCGCTGCTCTGCTCCTGGGCCGGCTGGCCGCCGCCGCCGGCGTCGGAGCAGCCCAGAACCAGGCCGTTCGGCCACAGCTCGCGCCGGGAGATCGTGACGAAGGAGCGGATGCGGGTCGGCTCGTCGATCTCGTTGAGGGTGAAACGGGTGCTGTCGAGGGCGTTGGGCCTGCTGCGGCCGCGCAGCTCCTCGGGCACCCGATGCTCGATCAGCCTGCTGATCTCCTCGTGGAGGCCCGTGGTGTCCGTCCACCATCGGTCGCGGTCGTCGAGGCGCGCGGCGGCGAAGCTCAGGGCGTCGATCACCGAACGGCTGAACAGGCTGATCTCCCCGGGCACGCCGTAGGCTTCCTCGCCGTCGAGGGTCGGAAAGAGCACGAACTGCTGGGCGGTCTCGCGGTGTCCGCGGCGAAACGGCAGTTCGGTCACGAGGCGCGAGCCGATCCGCTGGCCGCCGGTCATCAGCGCGTCGACGTTCGAGCGGCAGCAGTCGAAGAGATAGACCTGCTGCACGGCGGGCGAGTTCTTCATGCCGCCGCGCAGGCCATCGACGTCCACCGCGTGGTCGAGGGGGAAATCGGGGTCGCCGAAGTCCTCGAGCAGAAGGGCCGCCAGCTGGCCCGAGGACGCGCCGTGGCCGCAGAAATAAAAGACGCCCAGGTTGTCCTTGTGCGAGCGCAGCCTCTTCGCCCAGGCGATCGCGGCGGCGCGCACGTTAGCGTAGGTGCCCCGGGGCTGCGGCTGCCCGGGCTCAACGGCAGCGGGGGAGCCGCGGGAGGGCCGGTAGGGCGTCGGCGTTTCCTCCGAGAGCAGGAGCGAGAGGCTCGCCAGAGGCCGCGCGCTATTTCGGAACGAGCCTAGAAACCAGTCCGCCATGGCCCGCGCCGAGAGGGGCGGCGAGCTGAGCTGGCGCAGATCCCCGGCGACCTCGCTGGCCTGACCGCGCCCTTTACCGTAGGCGTATTCGCCGACGCCGAGAATCAGCGCGTGGGTGCCGGGCGCCTCGGGGTCGCGCTCCTGATCAAGGAAAATACACGCTGGATCGCTCATTTTTAACTCCCCACGGACCTTCGGCTTTCAGGAGCCGAAGTCTCAAAATCTCAACGTTCCCTCCAGATTCTATGCTTCTCGGGCACGCCGCGAGCGAATCGAAGCCTCGCCGCATCTTCGGTGAAGCTTTTTGGCCCGGGGCGCGTTAAGTCTTCCTGACGGAGCGAGCGAGTGATCGAGCCCGCTTGGAACGAGAAAGGACGTCTCCCGCCATGACCCCCCTCTCACGGATCCCTCCGCGGCTCGCGGCCGCCGGTGCGGGCGCGCTGCTCCTCGCGGTGGCGAGCGCCTCCGCGGCCGAAGCGCGACGCGAAAAACTCGAGCTTCGCCGCGCCTCCCTCGAGCTGCCCGGCGCGCCTGCCGTGGTGCTGCCGGCCGATCTTGACGGCGACGGCGACCAGGATTTGGTGCTCGCCGTGGCGTACACCGAGTGGGATCAGATGTCGATCGAGGAGTCCACCGAGATGGACGGCATCGAGGGTCTGGTGGAGGTCATGACGATCGTTCCGGCCCTCGCCGACCGCCGCGAGCTGCA
>JBCCLG010001116.1:0-1905 GCA_039027015.1 Acidobacteriota bacterium
CAGAAGAAGCCGCCCACTCCTCCGGAGCGCTCTGCCAGTGCCTCTCGCGGCTGTACTCCTCGAGCAGGCGACGGTTCTTCTCCGCCTGCTCGAGCAGATAGAAAAACCTTTCCCATTCCTCAGCCGGCGCTGCGGGATCGGTCAGCAGGCGCTCTTTGAGCTTCGCGAACTGCCGGGCGGAGGAGACTATGGATCCGATGCTCTGCCGACCGGCGCAGGTCACGTATCCCATCTCTCGACACTGCGGGATGGCGTCCCGCCGGGCCTCACTCGCGGTGGCTTTCTCTGCGGCCACCGAGGAAAAAGCCGCAGAGGCGGCAAACAAGGCTCCGAGAAGCCAGCCGCTCAGCCAAAGCCCCGCGCCCCAAGCGGTCGCGCGGGCCCGAGCGCCTCGCCGCGACGAGGCTCGATGAGTCCGTGAAGCGGCGCCTCCTCTCTTGATCTCCGCCATATTCTTCTCCCGCCGGGTGATTCTCTGCCGACGCTAGCAGCGGTCAGCCGCGGGGATTCCGTCGCGAGGCCCAGCCGGACTCATGCGGGGGCGGGTCGGGCCCCGGGGCCGCGGCGCGGCGCACCCGCCACCGGGCTCATTCCGCCTTAAAGCGAATCAGCTCTTCTCGAAGCGGATGCCCTCGTGGGGTCCGATACCCTTCCTGGATGAGCATCTCGTACTCTTTTCCGGGCTCCACCCTCACAGAATAGGTCACCGCATCCGCGGTCTCGGACCACCGCACGGACTGAAGCTCCGGATAGTGATCCTTCCCCCGGGGACCGAAATCGGCAGAGGCGCAGCAGGTGTTCATGGCCCTTGAAAAGCGCAGGGTGAGCTCGCCGGCTGCGCTCGGAGGATCGGTCCACGCAAAGTCCACGGTTTGCAGAACCGGTCGCTCCTTCTCGAAACGGGACTGATAAACCTCCAGCGGCTCGTCAAAATAGCTCGAGCGCTCCACGACTCTCCGGATCGCGTCGGGGTCGCGCGAGTCGAGCTCAATCAATTCCTCGAGGGCCGCTCGGGGGTCCTCAGAGGCCTGGATGTACCTGTCGGCGATGGCGTAGCCCACGTAATAGGCCAGGTCTCTCACGCCAAACTCGTTGTCGGGACTGTTCCAAAGCCAGTTGCTGAACCAGGGAGAGAACATCTCGTCGGCAAATTTCTCTTTGATGCGCTCATCGTTCTCGAGACCGAATCGAACCGCCTGCACCGCGCTCTCTTTCCCCAGGGCCGCGGTCGCAGCGTACTCGGCTACGCCTTCGTAGAGAGCTTGCGCCAGCAGGTTATAGCCTCCGTCGCGCTGCTGCTGGGTATGGATGTACTCATGGAGAACCAGGGGAACGACCTGCTCCTTGGGATTCGTCGAGAAGAACGCCGGCAGGTGCGGCAGGTCTTCCGTGAGCTCGTGGGAGACCGTGCGGTCCGTCGCGAAGGCGAGCTCGGAGCCGATCAACAGATCTCCATCCATAAACGTGCCGTTGGAGCGCAGGGCTCCGACGGTGAAGTAAATCGTTGCCGGACTCAATCCGGGATATACCTTCCGAAGCTGCTCGATCCCTTCCTGCAAAGAATCGACAACCTGGACGACATCCCCCGAATCTTCCCGAACAGACTCCCAGAATTCATGATAGCTCTCGATGGCGTAGAGAAATTCTTCGGCGGTATAGCGGCGCGCCCGAATCATTTTTTCAAGCCCGGGCGAGCCTTGAGCGATGTACTCCTCCCTGAGAATCTTCAGCCGCGCCTCTTCTCCTTCGGTCTCTAAAACCTTGTCATAGACGGACCAAAAGAGCGGGACGTCGTCGGACACGACCGGGACCGAGCCATCGCCGCAGGAGGAGAGGGCCAGGCTCAAGGTCGCCGTCAAAACCGCCCCCAAGGCCGCGCCGGAGCTACCGCGAGCGCTCGGCATA
>JBCCLG010001117.1:0-1903 GCA_039027015.1 Acidobacteriota bacterium
CGAGCGTGGCGGCGATGCGGTGGGGAATTCTCTCTGAGATCCACAGGCCGAGGGACCAGAAGAGGAGATAGCCGCAGAGAACGGCGGTGAAGATCCACGGCAGCGGCGTATAGGCAAGGGCGGTGATGCGGAAGAGATAGATCTCGTAGGCCAAAGAAAGGGCGCCGAGCGCAAAGGCCAGCACCTCCTCGTGGCGCGGGGCGCGGCGGCCGGTGATCAGGAGAAAAAGAGGACCTCGGCCCGTTGCCGGGGTCGCGGAGCCCTCCGTCGGCGTCGCCGGGAAGCGCCCCAGAAAAGCCAGGATCAGGACGCCGGCCACGAGATTGCTCGTCGCGGCGAAGACCAGCGCGTTTTTTTGCCCCAGCAGGGGCAGCAGGAGAAATCCGCACCCGATCGTTCCCACCACGGCGCCGACGGTGTTGAGAACGAAGAAATGCGCCACGACCGAGTTCCTCTCGATCCGCAGCTGCCTCTGCGCTGCCTCCGCGGCGATCGGGATCGTGAGCCCCATGAGAAAGCAGGGAATGATGAGGATCGCAAGGGAGAGCAGGGCGAGAACGAGGCTCGAGGAAAGACCCGCCTCCGCGGCCGCCCGCTGCAGACCGTGGCCGTAGACCTGGAGCCTCTCGCCGAAGAGCAGGATGAGGCCGAGATTGACGGCGGTGAGCAAAACCTCGATCGCGCCGAGGGTCCTAAACGGGTTGGACAGACCCTCGGCGCGGCTCGACGCCGCGATGGAGCCGATGCCGAGTCCCAGCATGAAGACCAGCACCACGATGGTGGCGCTCAAGGTCTCGCTGTTTCCCAGGTAGATCTTGACCGCCCGCTGCCAGGCGATTTGGTTGATCAGGCCGGCCGCTCCGGAGAGAAAAATCGCCGCGAGCAGGATGAGGTAAGGACCGGCTTCGGATTTCGGCAGGGCGCCGGTCGTGGCGTTCTTCACGATGGGTTCGTCCTATGGCACGTTCGGACGGCCCGTGGAGGCCGAGGCTGCGAGATTCGCACGCTCGCCCGGTCCGCGGTTTGGGGGAGTCCGGCCGAAAGAAAGCGCGCGCCGGGTCCCGGGGTCTCGGAAGAATCATACCCGCAGCCGCCGCGCCTTCGGCGGGCGCGGCGGCTCGGGCGAGCCCGAATCGCGCGTCGAGCCGGCCGGGCCGATCCAGGTGCCGGGCCTTTCCGGGCGGAAGCTGTTGCGCACGAGTATGGGAACGCCCGCCCGGGCGGCGGGGGCCACCGAGCGCGGGTGCAGGACCACCGCGCCGCCGAGGGCTCGCCTCTCGGCTTCGGCGTAGCTGAGGCGGGGTAGGAGGGTGGCGTTCGCGTCGCGCCTCGGGTCGCCGGTCAAGACCCCGTCGACGTCGGTCCAAATCTCCACCCGCTCGGCGTCCAGGATCGCGCCGAGCACCGTGGCGGTGGTGTCGGAGCCGCCGCGTCCGAGAAGGGCGGGCTCGCCCTCGGGCGTCGCCGCCGCAAAGCCGGTGACCACCGCGACCGTACCTTCCGGCAGCTCGCCGAGGGCGCTCAGCACCCGGGGGCGGGTCGCCCGGAAATCGACCCGGGCGTCGAGCGGATCGCCCGGCTCGCTGACCACCAGATCGGCGGCGTCCAGGGCCTGGGCTTCGCGACCCGCTCGGCCGATGGCGCGGGCGAGAAGAGGGGCCGAAAGCCGCTCGCCGGCCGCCAGGAGGCGAGCCCTCGTCGGCGCCGGCAGCGGGCGCGAAGCCCTGAGCCTGGCCGCGTCGAGGAGCGCCGCCACCTCCTCGAGGACCGCGTCCAGATCGCGTTCGGCGTCCTCCCGATCCCCTCGCTCGAGGCCGAGATGCCGCGCCATGTCGAGGTGCCGACGACGGATCTCGGCGAGGGCTGAGCGGCCGGCGTCGTCTTCGCCGCGCTCGGCGCGGGC
>JBCCLG010001118.1:0-1898 GCA_039027015.1 Acidobacteriota bacterium
AAATTCGAAACAGCCGAGCCCGTCCGAGCGAATCTCGGAGGAGTCCGCCCTCTCGGGCTCGCCGCTCCCGGAAGCGGAATCGCCCACGGTGAGGCGCAGCGCGGCGCCCGCGATGGGCTCGCCGCCAGGGTCTGAGGTCAGGCAGCCGGCGATCGCCGCGGACCGGGCCCACACCACCACCCACGAACCGGCGGAGAGTGCCCTGGGCGCCAAGCCGAAGGGCGCCAGAAGAGCCCGCAGGCGCTCCTCCGGGCTGCCGTCGCGGGTCGCCGGCGACGCGAGGCGCAGATCCGGGCCGACCAGATGACTGGTGTAGAGCGTCTCGATGCCCTCGGCGCGCAGGCCTTCGAGGGCCTCCTCCAGGGTCGGCCCGGAGCTCTCCGGAACTTTCCCCGGCCCGTCGGCGGGCCCCGCGAGGGCCGGCGCCGCCGCGAGCGCCAGCCAGGCCGCGCCGAGATGGAGGATCCACCCTTTTGGCAACATCTTTATATTTTGAAAGCGGTGGCCTTCTGGGGGGAGACCCGCGGGCCGAAAAGTTACGGATCCGAGAGGAGGAGCGCGCTCGCGCGGACAGGTGACGCTCCGCGCTGCGCCCGCCTAGTTTAGCAGCCCAAAAATTTCGCGCGCCGCCAGGCTGAGCCCTCGACGGGGCCCGTATGGAGCACCATAATCACCCGAAATCCGGGGCCCAAGGCTCCCCTGCTCCCGACTCCGGTCCCCGACTCCTACCCCGAGGCGCCTTTCAAGTCACGCCTCACCCTCCAGATCCCTTCATCGACTCGCGGAATTCATCATGCACATCACAAACCCAGAGCCCTCTGCCATTCCCTCGCACTCCTCTTCCCGGGCGTCCCGCTGGGCCCGCGGCGCGGCGCTCGCCGGCGCGACGGCGTGTCTGCTGGCGCCGGCCTCGGCCTTTGGCCAGGAGCCAGCCGTTCCGGTACCGGTCAGCAGCCCTCCGGCCACGCTTCAGCAGACGGTCGCCACCACCCAGATCGAGGTGATCTACAGCCGGCCGTCGGCGCGCGGGCGGCAGATCTACGGCGGCCTGGTGCCGTGGGACGAGGTATGGCGCACCGGCGCTGACTCGGCCACCCGCATCACCTTCTCGACGCCGGTCACCGTCGAGGGGCAGAAGCTCGAGGCCGGCAGCTATGAGCTGTTCACCATCCCGGGCAAATCGTCCTGGACCGCGATCTTCCAGGAGCACGGCGATCGCTGGGGCTCCTACGCCTACAGCGCCGAGAGCGACGTGGCCCGGGTGAGCGTCGAGCCTCAGAAGCTCTCCCGGCCGGTGGAGACTCTGACCCTGGGCTTCCGCGACTTGAAGCCCGCAAGCGCGGTGCTCGAAATCGCCTGGGCCGACGTCGCGGTGCCCCTCGAGATCGCGATCGACGTCGGCGAGACCGTGGTTCCCTCGCTCGAGGAGGCGCTCAAGGAGGGGGACGCGGGACTCGCGTTTCGGGCCGCGCTCTTCTACTTCGAATCGGGCCTCGACCTCGACCGCGCCGTCGAGCTGGTGGATCGGGCCCTCGAGGCCAACCCCACCCACCTGGGCATGCTCTACCGCAAGGCCCTGATGCTCGAGAAGAAAGGCGACGTCGCGGGGGCCATCGCGGCGGCCAAGGGCTCCATGGCCTCGGCCGCCAAGGTGCAGTCCCGGGAGCTGCGCGAGGAATATAAGCGCCTCAACGAAACCCTGATTGAGCGCCTCGAGAGCTGATCGCGGAGCGCTCGCCTCCCTGATCCTGCGGGTTGGCTCAGGCGAGCGCCTCCTCCAGCCTCCTGCCCGCGGGCTGGGCGGGGGGCTCCCGGGTGGCGGGCGGCTTCCAAAAGGCCGCCTGCACCAGGCGGAGCATGGCCAGGCTGTTCGTAACGCCCCAAAAGGCGTTGGCCGC
>JBCCLG010001119.1:0-1887 GCA_039027015.1 Acidobacteriota bacterium
CCAGCGCCAGGGCGAGCGGCTCGAGGACTATCTGCGCCGGGAGGGTCTCTCGAAGGTCGAGGATCTTTTCCAGAAGGTGGCCTACGGCAAGATCGCTCCCAAGCAGGTTCTCGAGGCCCTCTGCGACGTGGAGGCGGGGGAGAACGAAGAGCCCACGGGGGCCTTCCAGCGCGTGGTCGACCGGCTGAGCGGCAGCGGCGGGCCGGTGGTGGTGCGCGGCCACAGCGATCTGGTGACCAAGCTCTCCAAATGCTGCTCGCCCGTGCCGGGCGACCAGCTGGTGGGTTACGTCACCCGCGGGCGCGGCATCGCGGTGCACGCCGCCGACTGTCCCAATCTCGAGAAGCTGGCCATCGATACCGATCGCGTGATCGACGTCGAGTGGGGGAAGGAGGCGAGCAACGAGGCCGCCTACCCGGTGTCGCTGGTGGTCGAGACCGCGGACGAGAAAGGCATGCTCGCGCGCATGACCGAGGCGATCGCCAAGGTTGGGGCCAACATCAAGAATATCGACGCCTCCACCGACACCGGCCGCGGCCGCATCGGCATGGTGATCGAGGTGCGCAATCGTCGCCATTTAGAGCGCATGTGCCGCGATCTCGAGAATCTCTCGGGCGTCCGCCACGTGATGAGGCAGATGAGCCGCAGCACCGCCCGCCGGCTCGCCCTCTAAAGGCCGACTCGCGCTCGGCGACTCGGCACGCGCAGCAGTCGCTCCAGGCGTATTGGCTACATCTGTAGCCATAAAGCTCTTGACCTGGCTACAGATGTAGCCGTACCGTACTCGGGCACGATCCACCCGCGACCCGAGGAGCCCGCGGTGCCCGAAGATAAGCCCACGAAGGAAAGCCAGCGTCGACCGCTGACCCCCCTGCAGCTCGAGCTGATGGAGGTGATTTGGTCGCGCGGCGAGGTCTCGGCCAGCGAGGCTCGAGCCGCCCTGCCCCGGGAGCTGGCCCGCAACACCGTGCGCACCACCATGGAGCGCCTTGAAAGCGCAGGGTGGCTGGCCCACCGGTTGGAGGGCAGAACCCGCCTCTATCGCGCTCTGGTGGCCAAACGGGCGGCGCTGGCGGACAAGGCCGTCGACCTGGTGGAGCGCGTTTTTGGCGGTCGCCCGGAAGACTTCATGTCCGCCCTGCTCGAGCATCGGGGCCTCGAGCCCGAAGAGATGGACAGCATCGAGGCGCTGCTCGGCGAAGCGCGACGGCGCCGCGAAGAAGAGGCCGAGTCATGAGCTTTCCGCCGCCCCCCTCCTCCCTCGCCGCGGTCGCGCTTCTCGCCACCGCGGTCACCGGCGTTGCCTGGCTCGCCGCCAGGACCACGTCTTCGGCGGCGCGGCGCAACAGCATCCTGCTGCCGACCCTGTGGCTGCTGCTGGCGGCGCCCCTGGCGCCATGGCTCGTTAAGGCCTGGGGCCTCGCCTTCGAGATCGAGGCGCCGTTCGCGCCGCCTGCCGCCGAGAGCCCGGCCGCGCGCGGCCAGCTGAGCGGCGATCCCGGTGGCGCGGCGCCGCCGGTCCTTTCCACGGCAGCGCCTCGGATCGAGAGCGGGGGAGCGCCCGCGGCTCAGGCCGCGCCGCCTCGGGAGAAGCTGCCTCCTATTCCGTGGGCCCAGATCGCGCTTTGGCTGTGGCTGTTGGGAACGGTCGCCTCTCTTCTCGGCATGGCTCGCTCGTGGCGACGCCTCCGCCGGCTGGTTCGCCACACCCGCCCGGTCCCCGAGGCTCTGGGCCCGTCGATCGAGGGCGCCCGTCGGCTGGCCGGCCCGCGCGGCGGTCGCCGTCGCGGGGCCCGCCCGCAGGTCGTGATCAGCGACGCCATCACAACGCCGGTGGCGGTTGGCTGGGGGAGAGGAGCCCGCACTCTGCTGCCCGCCGCCTTCACC
>JBCCLG010001120.1:0-1875 GCA_039027015.1 Acidobacteriota bacterium
CCGACGCCGCGAGGGTGGCGCGCGGCGAGGTCAGCGTGGTGATCCTCGGCGAAACGGGGCGCGGCAAGGAGGTCATGGCGCTGTGGCTGCACGAGGCTTCGCCCCGGCGCGACGGCCCGTTTTTGGCCCTCAACTGCGCGGCCCTGCCCGCCGAGCTGCTCGAGGCCGAGCTTTTCGGCGTGGAAAAGGGCGTCGCCACCGGCGTCGACGCGCGGCCGGGCAAGCTCGAGCTGGCCGCCGGCGGCACGCTCTTTCTCGACGAGGTGGGCGACGCACCGCCGGCTCTCCAGGCCAAGCTGCTGCGGGTGCTCCAGGAGCGCACCCTCTACCGGCTGGGCGCCCGCCAGCCGACGGCCATCGACGTGCGGGTGATCGCCGCCACTCACCGCGACCTGGAGCGCCAGGTGGCGAGCGGCGATCTGCGGCTCGACCTCTACCATCGCCTGGCCGACTGGACGGCCAGCGTGCCGCCCCTGAGGAGCCGTTCGGCCGATATTCCCCCCCTCGCCGGCCACTTCCTGCGCGCCGCGTCCAAGCGCCTGCAGCGGCCGGTGCGCGGCATTAGCCAGGGCGCCCTCGACGCCATGCTCTCCTACGCGTGGCCCGGCAACGTGCGCGAGCTCAAGCAGGAGATGGACCGCGCCGCCTTGCTCCTCGGCCCCGGCGAGCTGCTCGATCGACCGCGCCTGTCGCCGCAGATTCAGGAGGCTCGCGGCCGCCCCCCGCAGCGCCGCCTCGAGGCCGCGCTGCGGGACACCGAGAGGCGTCATATCGCCCGCACGCTCGGCGCCTGCGGCGGCGATCGACCGGCGGCGGCCGCGCGGCTGGGCATCAGCACGGCGACCCTCTACCGGCGGCTCAAGGCTCTCGAGCTTCGCTAGAAAGATCGCGCCCCGGGGCCGCCTCGCGTGAGATCATGAGGGCATGAGTCAAGGCCCGACGACCCCGGAAAGCTCCGCCGCCCGAAAATCTCCCTGGCCCCTGCGAATCGCCCTGATGTGGGGCGGGCTGATGGTGGTGATCGCCATCGCGGTCCTCGCCGCCGTGAGCCTGCTGTCCAACCCGCTTCCCGACGCCGTGCTCAGCACCGAGGCCGACACCCTGGCGCGCGAGATGCAGCGAGCGGTGAACACCGAGGCCTGGCGCCGCACCGGCGCGGTCTCCTGGACCTTCGCCGGACAGCAGCGCCACCTCTGGGATCGGCAGCGGCAGTTCGTGCGCGTCGAGTGGCCCGAGCATGACGTGATTCTCGACCTCTCCACCCGCGAAGGGCTGGCGCGTCGCAACGGCAAACCGGTGACCGTCGAGGAAACGCCGAAGCTGCTCGACAAGGCCTGGGCCCTCTGGTGCAACGACAGCTTCTGGCTCAATCCGATCGACAAGCTTTTCGACGAAGGGACCGAGCGGGCGATCGCCGAGCTGGACTCCGGTCAGCGCGGTCTGCTGATCACCTACGGCTCCGGCGGCGTGACGCCCGGAGACCGATATTTGTGGCTTCTCGGGGAGGATTCGAGGCCCACGGCCTGGCGCATGTGGACCGAGATTCTGCCGATCCAGGGCCTCGAGGCGTCTTGGGAAGGCTGGATCGAGCTGGAGACCGGGGCCTCGGTGGCCACCACCCACCAGCTGCCGATCATCGAGCTGCGCCTTTCGGACGTTCGCGGCGCCGCGACCCTCGCCGAGCTGATCGACGGCGAAGATCCCTTCAGGCCCCTCGAGCTGCTGCGCGGCAGCAAATGAAACCCTGGACCGCCGTCGTCCGAATTCAAAGATGCGGCTGCGCTCCACCGAGCGCGAGCGCGACAGCGGCTCGGTTTTCCGGGCGCCCCTCTCTTTTCTCCAGGCAGGCGTTTCAGACCCCAGGTGACTCTCAAC
>JBCCLG010001121.1:0-1873 GCA_039027015.1 Acidobacteriota bacterium
CACACGAGTTGCCTCACTGGATTTTAAGTCCAGCGCGTCTGCCAATTCCGCCACCCGGGCAGCGTAATCTTGCCCAACAAGGGCTTCCAAAAGGAACGAGCGAGAAACGGGATTCGAACCCGCGACCCCGACCTTGGCAAGGTCGTGCTCTACCACTGAGCTATTCCCGCTCGGGGAGGCGTAGGATAGGAAAGACGCGTCGGAGTGTCAAGGGAAAGTGAAGGGGCTCACGAGCGCTGCCCTCCGCTTCATAAACGGCCTCTTTTCTTCGCTTTTAGGTCCTCGAAGCCGGCTTGCCGGCTACGAAATCTGAAAGGCGTCGCGCACCAGGGTGTAGCGCCACTCCCCCGCCTCGAGGTCCATGGCCAAAACGTCGAATCGGCACGGTAGCTCGGTGGGGTGTCGGCCGAGATACCAGGCGGCGGTCCGAGCGATGCGGCGCTGCTTGGCGGGGGTTACGGCCTCGAGAGCGACGCCGTACTCGCGGCTCGACCTGGCCTTGACCTCGATAAAGCAAAGCGTGTCCGCCTCCTCGGCCACCAGGTCGATCTCCCCTGCCGGGCAGCTGAAGTTGCGCTCGCGGATGCAGAAGCCGTGCTCGGTGAGCCAGCGCGCCGCCCTCCTCTCGCCTAGGGCACCTTTAGCCCGCCGGTGAAGAGCTTCGCCGAGCCCTTGGCCCCTGCCTGCCGAGCCGCGGCCGCCTCTACGCAGCATCGGGAGCCGCACCTCCGCTCTACCGGAGGCCGAGCTTTTTGAGCTGCCGGCGTGCCTTTTCGCGGCGCAGGCCGCGGAGATGGTCGATGAAGAGGACGCCGTTCAGGTGGTCGATCTCGTGGCAGTAGGCTCGCGCCTCAAAGCCCTCGACCTCCTCCTCGACCCGATCGCCGTCGAGATCGTGGCCGACCACCCGGATCCACTCGGGGCGGGTGACCTTCTCGGAGAGGTCCGGGATCGACAGGCAGCCTTCGCTGTCCATCTCGCGCCCCTTCTCCTCGACGATCCGCGGGTTGATCAGCACGCGAAGGGTCCCTGGCTCTTTTCCGACGCTGGTGTCGACCACCGCGAGCTGTTTGGAAATCCCAATCTGGGGTGCGGCCAGACCGACTCCCGGGGCGTGGTACATGGTCTCCACCATGTCGTCGACCAGCGTGCGGAGCGCGTCGTCGAAGACCTCGACCGGCTCGCACTCCTCGCGCAGCACGGGATCTGGATAGATTCGAATCTCGAGCACGGACATCGTTTAGCCGGCGCTCATCTTCATCAGGTTGGAGGCCACGTCGCGGTCGTTGTGCTGCTGTCTGAGAACGGAGATGTAGCCGCGGGGGTCAGGATGCCCCTGCATGGTGACCTCAAGACCCTGGCGATTGAGCACGAAGACCGTGCCCGACTGCGTCACCTTGTAATCGGCCGGCCACGGCTTGCGCTCGAGCAGCGCGGAATCGCCGATCAGGTCGCCCGTGGTGAAGGTGCGCACGTCGAGGTAGCGACCGTTGACTTCGGCCCCCGCCTCGATCGAGCCATCGACCACCAGGAAGATGACCTGCATTTGCTGACCCCGTTTGACCAGCATGCTGCCCTCGTCGATCTTGGTCATCTCCATGACCGAGAAGAGCTTGCGGGTTTGGTCGCCGTCGAGATGGGCCACCAGGTGACTCTTGGCGATCTTGTTCCACAGCATCTCGACCGCCAGCGCCGAGTTGGCGGCGGAGCGGAAGTCGGTGGACTTATTCTCTTTGAGCCCCTCAATCGCGAAAGATCGGCGCTTCTCAAGCCTCTTGAGGCGCTGCAGGCGCTCGATTCGGCGGGGGATGAGGTCGTTGCCGGGCGCCAGGCGTCCGGCTTTGTTCAGCAGCGCGATGCCCTTGTCGAAGAA
>JBCCLG010001122.1:0-1869 GCA_039027015.1 Acidobacteriota bacterium
CTCGGCGGACGAGAGCGTCCGCCTGCGCCAGGAGACCGAGGCGCCCGGGGGCGTGAGCCTCTTCGCCGACGAGATGGCGGGCCACGCCAGCTATTTTCTGGCCGAGGGTACGGGCGTCGACTTCTCGTCGGGCTGGTGGAAAGACCGCATTTCCTCGCTGCGGGGCGCGGGCGCGCCCACCTGGGTGACGCTCTACTCGGGCGGGACCCTATCGGGCTCGTCGCTGACCTTCTCGACGGCCTGGGATCGCCCGACCTTCGAGGCCTTCGACTGGAACGACCGCACCCGCTCGGCCTACGTGTGGGATCGCGCGGCCCTGCGCAATGGCGACACCGCCGCCGAGGCGAGAGGGGCGAAGGAGCGCTAGGCCGGAGCTCCGAGCGTTTCCTCGGGGAGCGCGGGGCGTTTCGCTTCGCGCCCCGCGAAGCGCCAGCAGGCGCGGAGCGCGAGGAGCCAGAGGGCGTTGCCCGCGGCCGCGAGCGCCCACCACAGAGGCCCGGCGAGCGCGCCCCGGGCCAGCGCGTTTCGGTGATCCGCGGCGATCTCGGGAGAGACCGTCGCGGATTCGCCTTTCCACGCCATCAGCCGCTCGCGGGTGAGATAGCGGCCTGGGCAGGCCGTGGCGCTGCACTCGCGGTGGAGCGCCACGCGCGAATTCGAGATGCCGTGGCGCTCCTGGAGAGCAGCCACCGCGTGGCCGAGAGCGAGCTGCACGGATCGCGGCACGTCCGCGGTTTCGTAGTTGCCCACCACGCAGAGGTGCACCGCTCGCAGGTTGTGCCGCGGGCTGCGGGTGGCGGGGCTCCAAAGGCCCAGCCGGTAGCGCCAGGAAGCCTCGAGGCTGCCGAGCGGCCTGCCCGCACTGCCGTTCGAGAGCACCAGGTGGTAGGCGGCCTCGAGCCAGCCGCGCTGCAGGTGGGCCCGCCGGATAGAGGCCAGGTCGTCATGGGCGGAGGCCGTGTGGTGAACCACGATCTCGCGGTACTGCCCTCTCGGCATAGAGAGGAGGGCCGCGTTGGCGAAGAGCCCCAGAATGAGAACGGGGGCGAGGGCGAATCGGGCGAGAATTTTCATAGCCCGAAGCTAAAAGCCCAACGAGGCGAACCCGAGGCGGCCGGAGCCGCTCGGGTTGAAAAAAGGCGGCGGCGTGCCTCAATCGAGGCGGGCGCACGGCGCCGGGTCAGAAGAGGGGCGCCTCGGGGTGCAGGCCTCAGATTGGAGGTCCGCCAAAACGCGAGCCGCCCGCGCCTGGGCGCGGGCGGTGGCGCGGCGCGCGAGGCGGAGGCTCAGCTCACCTGAGTTTCGACCTTCGCCAGGAGGGGCAGGCGCTCGCGGCTCGAAACCACGACGCCGCCGGGTTTCTCTACCGTGATGGCGAAGAGCGTGGGCGTTACAACCTCGATGCCCGCCTGGATCTCCACCACCACTTCACCGGTGGCGGATTCGGCGATGTTGAAGACGTTGCCGCCGATCGGGAAGCGCTCGTCCTGCTGGGCGTCGAAGATCCACAGCTGGTACTGCTCGACGGTCGGATCGTTGGCGGCCAGACCGCTGAACGTCATGTAGCCGCGCTGCTGGGAAGGGCTCCAAATCACCTCGCCCGCCGCGCCCTGGGCGCTCGGATCTTCGGTGGCGGTCCACGGCAGGCGTATGAGGTCGCCGCCGCTCGCCTCGGCCAGCATGGCGTCGCGCTTTTCGAGCGCGGTCAGCTCCGCGGGTTCTGAAACCGCGATGACGGGCTCCGGGTTGAGCGGCGGCGCCCCGACACGGCGATCAAAAGGCCTGTACCTCCGTAGAAGCTCGCCACCATGTAATTAACGCCAAGTAGTTCCGAAATAATAGTCGGAACGACCGCGATCAGTGCAAGGA
>JBCCLG010001123.1:0-1868 GCA_039027015.1 Acidobacteriota bacterium
GCCAGGCTCGCGCGGTCGGTGACCAGGACCGACATGGCCATCGGGTCGTGCTCCGCCTGAGCCAGCAGGTCGGCGGCCATCCAGGCGGGATCGACGTCGTCGCCGGTGGCGCCGATCACCACCTCGCTCGGGCCGGCCAGGCCGTCGATCGCGACGTCCGTGGACACCAGATATTTAGCCGCCGTGACCCAGGCGTTGCCCGGGCCGACGATTTTGTCGACCTGGCGGATGGTCTCGGTGCCGTAGGCCATGGCCGCCACCGCGTGCGCGCCGCCGATCGCCCACACCTCCTTGACGCCCAGGCGCTCCAGGGTGTGGCGCAGGGCGGCGCTGCGGGTGAAGCCGGCCATCGGCGTGGTGACCACGATCTCCTCGACGCCCGCCAGGCGAGCCGGAATCACCGACATCACCACCGACGAAGGGTAGGTCGCCCGGCCGCCGGGCACGTAGAGGCCGGCGCGGCGCAGGGCCTGACGCTTCTCGGTCAGCACGATGCCGCCGTGCGCCAGCTCCTCGCCGTCGTGCTTTTGGGCCTCGTGGTATCTCTCGACGGCGGCGATCGCCCGCTCGAGGGCGTTCTCGAAGCCCGCCGGCAGCTGGCGGCGGTCGGTGCGCTTGGGCACCAGGCGCAGCTCCGAGACGCTGCGCGCCTTGACGCCGTCGAATTTGCGAGCCGCGGCCAGGAGGCCCTTATCGCCCCGGTCGCGCACGTCGCGCACGATGCGGCGCGTCTTGCCGACCAGGGCGCTGTCGAGCACCCCGTCTCCGCGGCGCATCAGGCGCGCCAGGAGGCGCGCGCCGGCGCGGCTCTCGGATTTATAGATCTTGAGATCAGGCATAGCGGTTCAGGTCTCCAGAAGGCCGGTCATTCCACGACGCCGGCGGCTTCGAGGCTGGCGAAAAGGCCGTTGAGCGCCGAGCGGTGCTGCTGATAAGCGGCGCGATTGACGATCAGGATGGGCGCGATTTGGCGCACCACCTCCAGCTCCACGAGATCGTTCTCCTGAAGCGTGCGTCCGGTTTGCACGATGTCGAGGGCGACCTCCGCCAGCTTGAGCAGCGGCCCCAGCTCCACCGAGCCCCAGAGCTTCAAGATTTCGGCGCTCCACGGCTTTTGGTCGACCACCGCCCGCGCGATCACCGGAAATTTCGACGCCAGCCGAACCTGCTCGCCCGCCTTGGGGAGCGCCGCCTGGCTGCGTCCGATGAGCGACATACGGCTGCGCCCCTCGGTGAAGCGGGCCGGCACCAAAACGTCGCCGCCGACCTCTTCGAGCACGTCGCTGCCGACCACGCCGAAGTCGGCGATGCCGTACTCCACGTAGACCGGCACGTCCCAATCCTTGAGCAGCATCAGCTCCAGATCGAGGTCGGGCTGGTGCACCACCAGGCGACGGTCGTCGGCGTCGAGGCTGCTGAGCGACCAGCCCGCGGCCTCGAAGGCCTGGCGAGCGGTCTTGAGATTGCGGCCCTTGGGCAGCGCCAGGCGCATCATGGCTGCTCCTCCACGAGGTGGGTCGGGCTGCTCGCCAGGCGGTCGAGGCTGACCGAGAAGCCGCTGGCCGTGACCTCGGCGCCGAGGCGGCCAAAAAGCCGGTCGTAGCGTCCGCCGGCGCCCACGGGCTCGGCGGCGGCGCCGGCGAAGGCTCTGAAGACCAGGCCGTCGTAGTACGCCCTGCCGCCCACGGTGCCCAGAAGATCGGGGGCCTTTACCTGGTCGGCGAACTCCGCCAGATCGACCCGCAGGTCGATGCCCGGAAAGCGCTGCGAGAGCCGATCGCGCAGGGCCTGAAGCCGCCCCAGACGGCGCGCCGCCTGATCGCCCAGCACCCCGGGATCCTCCGGCACCCCGCGCTCCACGACCTCGA
>JBCCLG010001124.1:0-1862 GCA_039027015.1 Acidobacteriota bacterium
ATGCGCAGGTGCAGGCCAGCTACCCGCCTTCGGTGGTGTGGCGCTTCACGCTCGAGAGCCTCGCGCTCCTCGCCTGGCGGCTGCCCCTGGGCGTGCTCGGCACCGTGCTCAACGCGCCGCCGTTTTGGCTGGTCGGCGTGATCGCGCGACGTTTCTCGACCGGACCCGACTCTGACGCGACCTACAAACTGCTGCCGTCGATCTTCCTCTATCCCCTCACCTGGCTTGCCCAGGCGGCCGCCGCGGCCGCGTTCCTCGGCTCCTGGTGGGGGCTGCTGGCTTTCTTTCTCGGCCCGATCGGCGGCTTCTTCGCCATCCGGCTTCACCAGCGGGCGGATATCTTCCTGCGCCACGCCCGCGCCTTTCTTCTGTGGCGGGGCGGCAGCCGCAGGCTCCTAGAGCTGCGCGAACGACGCCGCGCGCTCCTGGGGTCGGTGGAGAGGCTGGCGGCCCGCTATCGAGGCGAGCCGCCTTCCTGAGCGATAGAGACCCGGGAGGGCCGCCAGGCCCGCCCGGGCGGTCAGATTCCGCCGCTCGCCGACGGCATCGAAGACTGCAGCTTCTTGAGATCGCTCTGCAGCTTCCGGCGCCTCTCGGCGATTCTCTCGTCGCGCTCGTCGAGAAAGGCCCCGTGGTCGCGCAGGGAGCCATCCTTGGCCAGGCTGTAGATCCTCGGGAAGCTGGTGACCGCCCCCGTATCGTCGAACTCTTTAGACCCCGAGGCGCCGGCATAGCCCTTGACCTTGTCGCGCAGCCCGCGGCGGATTTCGCTGGCCAGGGGCGGTCGGTCTTCGAGGGCCAGGGCGAGCACCTGCACGGTGTCGTAGGCCTCGGCCGCCACCTGAGCCGTCAGCGGCTCGGGGGCGTCGCCGTGGGCGCTGGTGAAGGCCTCGAGAAAGGCCTGAACCGGCTCGCTGGCGGTCTCCGGATCAAAGCCCGTGTGGGCGAAGAGCACCCGGCTGCGGCGCGGCAGGTTCTCGACCGCCGCGGGGTGAGCGAGGTGGCGCACGCCGAAGGAATGGCCGCGGTGTCCGGCCTTCGAGAGATCCTCGAGGGCCCGGCGCTGCCAGGCGGCGTCGCCGGAGAGGAGGATCAGCGCGGGCTTGGCGGCCACCAGCTCGCGCAGCTCGGCGGACAATTTGCCCTCTGAGTCGCGGGTCGCCGCCAGGCTGGCGCTCGAGGTCACCTTGCCGCCCAGGCTCTTGAAGGTCGGCGCAAAGCCCGTATCGAGAGCCTCGGCGTGGCCGGCGTCGGCCGAGAGCATGGCCGCGGTCTTGGCCTTGAGCCGGCGCACGGCGAAGCTGGCGATGGCGCTGCCGGCGTCGGCGTCCGAGGCGCTCAGGCGGTAGACCCATTTGGAGTCGGCGGAGAGGCTCGCTTCGCTGGCGGAGGGCAGCAGAAGAACCCGCTCGCGCTCGCCGGCAACGCGCGCCAGCGTGCGCGCCTCGCCCGGCGTGACGCCGCCGATCGCCGCGACGGCGCCTTCGGTCAGCAGCGCCTCCAGCTCCTGCGCGGCGCGCGCCGGGTCGCTGGCGCTGTCGCGAATCTCGAGCTCGAGATCGCTCTCGCCGAGCTGCTGAAAGGACGCCTCGAGGCCCTGGCGCGCGGCCAGCCCGATCGGCGCGTCGGGGCCGCTGAGCGGGAGGACGACGCCGACCTTGGCGATCTCCGGCCTGCAGCCGACGAGGGCGAGGGAGAGCACGGCGGCGGCCGTCGTCGCGGCGGCAGCGAGACGACGGCCCTTGCGGGCGAGAAATTCTCGCCTGGGTTTGGGGTTCGGTCGGGGAGCGTTCGAGAAAGTCCCGTTCATGATGAGCATCTCCGTGTCGTCACAAATCGCGGCGAGGGGTGCCGCACTGAAA
>JBCCLG010001125.1:0-1859 GCA_039027015.1 Acidobacteriota bacterium
CAGCACCAGGCGACCCTGCTGCTCCTCGGCGAGCTGAACGTTGAAGGCGTCAAAGGGCGGCTCGCGAAACGCTTCAAAGAGCCCGCGGAGCTTGGGCCATACGTCGGTCTCGGCGAGCAGATGGAGGGTGACCAGGCGGCTGTGGACGCCGCCGCTCTCGCGGGCCCGCTGCAGCAGGGCCTGGGCCGACAGCTCGACGCCCAGGGTGCTGCGAAGCTCCTGGGTGGTGGGCGGCAGGCTTTCGGGGTCGAGCTTTTGGTCCAGGTAGCCGTGCTTTACCAGCACCGCCAGAATCAGCCGCAGCTCCTGGGGCGGCGCGTCGATCTCGTGCTCCAGGTCGTGGAGGCGCACGGCGCGCCGGGCCTTGGCCTGGGCGATCACCTCGGGAAACGGCAGGCTCTCGACCAGCTCACCCAGGGCGGAAAGCTCCGGGGTCGAGACGAGGTCCAGCTCGTGGCTGGCGCGCGGCACCCACGGCTCGTACTGGCGCAATTTATCGGCCAGCCAGGCCGAGCGCAGCAGGAGAGACTGCAGGTCGAGGGTGCCGGCGCGGGCGCTGTCGGTCTCGAGGCCGTCCGCCGACTCGAGACGAAAGCGTCCGGAGCTCTGCTCGAGAAGAGCGAGGGCCGCGCTGCGGCCGTGCAGGTGCCTGAAGCGGGCGCTCGAGATAGCGCCGCGGTGAATGTCGATGCGTCCGGCACCGCCGCGGCTGGTGATCTGCAGGATGCCCGATTTGCCGAGGTGGCGCAGATACTCCAGAAAGTCGATCAGCTGGCGGCCTGCGAGTCGGCCCTGCAGCATCGGCAGCTCGGCGGTCGCCTGGCCGGAGGTGCGGCTCAGCCGCGCGCTCAGCTCCTCGATCGGCCATTTCTTGGACAGCACGTCGGTCACGCCCAGCTCGAGCACGTCGACGATGTACTGCGATTCGGTGCGCTCGGTCAGCCCGACGATCGACAGCGATCGATTCTCCGGCACGGCCCTGAAGGTGCCGATCAGGCTGCGCTCGTCGAGGTCGGACGCCTCGAGATCGACCACCAGGATGTCGGCGCCGAGATTGGTGAGGGCCGCGAGGGCCTCGCCCGGGTCCTGAAAGACCTGCGCCGTATGCCCCGACTCCTCGAGGGCGTCTTGCAGCGAGATCGCGAAGGACGCGTCTCGATCGAGAATGAAGTAATGACCCACTTGGACTCGCTCGGAGATTCGCTCGCCTCCCGTCAGGGAGTGAGCGTCTCGGGTTGGCTAGGCTCTGGATCTCGAATTCCCTCGGCCGCCGCTCTCCGGCGACAGAGTCGCGCGGTGCGGGCGGACGCGGCACGCTCGAGGGAGCGCCAAACTATCACAGGGGCCGGGCCCAGCTTCAGGAGGGGTGGCCGCGAAACCACTCGACGGTGGCGTCGAGGCCGGCCTCGAGATCGAGGCTCGGGCGCCAGCCGAGCAGTCGCTCGGTGGTCTCCACGTCGGCCCGCCGCACCTGCTCGGCCTGGCGATCGGCGCGGCCGCCAAAATGCGGCGTGCGGCCCGGCGCCAGGCGCTCGAAGAGCTTCTCCACCACCTCTCGAACGGTGTGCAGCTCACCGCTGCCCAGGTCGACCCGCCGGCCCTCGAGGCCCGGCGCGGTAGCCAGGCGCAGGAAGCCCTGGGCGACGTCGGTCGCCTGGATCCAGTCGACCGGGCGCGTGCCGCTGCCGAAGCTCGGGCTCTCGCCGCGCAGCAGCGAGCGGATCACGTAAGGCACGAGCTTATTCTCGTCCTGGCGTCCCGGGCCGTAGACCATGAACAGCCGCGCCACCACCACCGGCGCGGCGTAGAGGTCGTGGAACATGCGGCAATAGGCCGAGGCGGCGGCCTTGGCGGCGGCG
>JBCCLG010001126.1:0-1859 GCA_039027015.1 Acidobacteriota bacterium
GAAAGATCGGAATCAGGCGGAGGGTAAAGAGATAGAAGCCGCCCTCGCGCTCGATACCCTCATCGAGTGCCTTGAGCTTCTGACCGAAGCGCTCCTGAACGCTGCTGCGGAAGAGGTAGCGCGAGAAGAGCATCGCCAGGGTCGCGCCCAGGCTGCTGGAGAAAGAGACCAGCACCAGGCCGAGGCCCAGGCCGAAAAAAGCGCCGCCGGCCAGCGTCATGATCGCGGCACCCGGCAGCGAGAGCGCCGCCATGATGACGTAGGCGCCAAAGAAAATCCCCGCGGCGAGGGGTTTGTTGGCGTCGACTTTGGCCTGCAGCTCGTTTTGCTGGGCTTTGAGATTGTCGAAGGTCAGAAGCTCGTTCCAGCCTTGCTGGAAGAACACGACCACGAACACGGCGGCCACGAGAAGTATGAGCAGCTTCTTGAGCATGTCCGGAGTCCCTTTGGGGGAGGATGCGACGCAGCCCAGGGGGGCTTGAAGGCCCTGCGGCCTGCAAAACGCCGCTTCGCGGCCGTCGCACAGTGGGGGTGATTTCTACGATGGAAGTAATAGAGGGGCCCACTCTATAGCTTCCGCGCCAGAACTTTCACGCAGGTTACGCGCTGCTCACCCTTTCCGGATTGAAACTCGTCTCCGAACTGACCTCAAACTTCAGCAATCGGTCGCCGAGCCCACGCGGGCTTGGCCGCTCGCTGCGTCGTCCTCGCGCCGCTTCTCGAGCGCCTCGATCAGCTGATTCGACAGCTCGGCCGCGGACATCTGCAGGGCGTGGTTGTAGTGGAGCCTGCGGTCGTTAAAGTCGTCGTAGAGGTAAAAGAGTCGGCCGATGGCTCGATAGTAAGCGCTCCTCATGGTGTAGAGCTCCTGACCCTCGATGAGGCGGCGGCGGGCCATCTCGCGAACGGCGGGCGCCCGCGGGAGCAGCCGCTCGAAACTGTTGTGAGTCTCTCGATCGAGCTTCAGCTGTTGGCTGACCAGGCTATCGATTCGCCTGAGCGATTCCGGTTTCTGAAGACTCCACAGCGCCAGGGTCGATCCCGTCTGCAGCGGGGTGAAGTGAAGTCTTCCGTCGTAGAGGTCCTCGAGCTGGAGCAGCTCAGCTAGATGCTGGCAGGCCCGCAGGCGTTCGCGGGCTTCTCGGTCCAATTCCTTGAGGAGTTTCCGGGAACTCTTGAGCAGGTCGCAAGTTTCACGACTCTGGGTCCCAGCTCGCTGCTTCTTGCTGCAGTCTTCACGGTAGGGCTGGAGCTTCTTTTGGAGATTCTCCAGAACTCTCGCCGCGTCCTCGGGAGGCTCCTCGAGAGGGCTGTATGCCTTGGTGAATTCCTCGAGGCTCTCGCTGACCTTTTTAGCTTCTTCCTTGGAGAGATCGGGCAGACCGGCATGAGTTGGCGGCTCGTTCAGCCGCTCAAGAAGTTCTTCAAGACCCTCCACAGAGGTCTTGAAGCCACTGTCGTGCTGTGATCCCTTTTCAGAGGCGTACCTCGCTCTCGCCATGAGATGGTCATCAACGAGGAGCTTTAGGCCCACAAGACGCCCGATCAAGGGATAGGAGTTGCGCTCGAGAATCCTCGACACCCGCTCACGAAACCAGTCGCGTATCTCCGCGGGTTTGTCTCCGAAGTGCTTCTCTTGCTCCTCGGATGAGCCGGGTTCCCGCCCGAGACCCCAGCTCTCCATTTTATCGGCGATGCGCTCGAGTCTCTTGAAGGACTCGCTCTCGACCTTCTGGTTTCTGGGATCTTGGCCGTCGCGGAGACTCAGCCCCATGTCGGCGAGGGCCAGAGCGCAGGCAAGAAGATGCATGTGGGTGGGGTATTGGGTCCCTACCGAGCAGCTGTCTCGGGCCGGCCAC
>JBCCLG010001127.1:0-1858 GCA_039027015.1 Acidobacteriota bacterium
GAGAGCCTGCTCGAAGACGATCCGGAGTCGCGTTGATCGATCTTCAAGGGGCCACGGCTCTGGCGGCTTGGTGGCTGGCGACACTGGGGATTTTGAGCGCTCTCTCCACGGTCGTGTGCTGTGCGGTGGTGGCGATGAGGAGCCTGATTCCGCGCAGGGCCGCCGGCCTTCGCTACGCGCTTCTCTCCCTGGTTCTGCTGCGGCTGGTGGTGCCGCCGCAGGTCAGCTCGCCGATCAGTCTGTGGTCCCTCGGCGACGGCGTTGCGCCCCTCTCCGCCATCCACCGTCTCCAGGGCGCCGTGCCGCGGGGCGATGTGCCGGCGGTGGCCGGCGCCGATGGAACGTCCTCGTCGGTGGCAACGCCGGCGCCCTCGAGGCCTCGGCCCACGGCGGAGACGCGGGCTCTGCCCAATCTGTCGGCCGCCGCGGTGTGGCTGCTCACCGCGCTGTGGCTCGCCGGCGCCTTTTGGGTTGGCGAGCGCTTGGCGTCTCGCCGTCGCCGCTGCCGCGAGATCTTGAGGCGCGCTACGGTGCTTTCCGACGGGCCAGAATTCGAGGCTGTAGAGCGGGTCAGGGGCCGATTCGGAGTCGCGCGGCAGGTTCGTCTGGTGACCTCGCCCGCCAGGATCGGCCCGTTCACTCTAGGCATCCTCCAGCCGACGATCTTCCTGCCACGGGACCTTCTAGGCCGTTTGAGCCGTCGGGAGATCGAGGCGGTGTTGGCCCATGAAATGGCTCATATCCATCGTTTCGATGACCTCCAGCTGCGGCTTCAGAATGTGCTGAGTGCGGTCTATTTCTTTCATCCGGCCCTGTGGTGGACGCTGCGCGCAATGGGCTTCGAGCGCGAGCTCGACTGCGATCGCCTGGCCCTTACCCGCGGCGGAATTCACGCCCGATCCCTCGGCCGCGCGTGCCTGCGCCTGGCCGGTCTATCCCTGGAGAACCCGACTTCGGCTCCTGCCTTTGGGGCCAAAAGGAGACTGGAAATGCGCCTCGAGAGCCTGCTCGATCCCCGTACCGCCCTCGCCTCTCACCGATTCCGGAGCGCCCTCCTGGCGATCGCGGCAGCCCTCGCCGTGGTGCCTCTGGCGGCTTCCGATGACGATCGCACGGAGGTGATCGTCCAGAGCGCCGCCGGCGCGGAGCGGCGCATCGCGGCGCCTACTCCCGGCCTGCGGCTATCGTTGCAGGACCTCATGCCCGGCGCCAGGGTAACGTCGAAGCACGGCTCGCCGATCGAGGGCGTTGAGCTCTCCACCGGACGACGCTCGCCGGTTCTCGTGCCCGGGGGCGGCGTCGTCAAGGTGGCCACCGACTTCTACGCCCTGGCGCCGCATCTCGGTCGAGTGGTGGTGATCGACCACGGCGGCGGGGTCGAAACGCTCTATGGCAACCTCCAGACGATCGCCGTCACCGCCCAGCGCGGCGTCAGCGCCGGCGCGCTGCTCGGCACCGCCGGCTCCGGGGAAGAGCTCGACGGTCCTGGTCTCCATTTTGAGCTGTGGCGTGACGGCGCGCCGATAGATCCCGCCCTCTTGAGCGAGGTCTTCTTGAACTGCTGAGGGGCTGCCCGGTCTTATGTTCGGCTAGCGGACCCTAGACCTAGGTCCTGGTCGTCCCGCGCTCTGCCCGCCGCCGCCGCTGCCGTGGAGCTGCAACGAGTCCCTCTCCTGCCAGGCCGGCTGCATGGGACCCAACGGCTCGGGCGCGGCCGGTGGAGCCCCGGGATTCGGCGGCTCTGCCTTTGGCCCTGGAGCCCTCCTGCACTACCAGGGCGGCGGAGTCGGCGACCCCAGCCAGCCGATCACCGCCGACTGGAACACCGGGATCGTCCCTCTGGCCGTTGAAAGTTGAC
>JBCCLG010001128.1:0-1856 GCA_039027015.1 Acidobacteriota bacterium
CCGCCGGCACCTGAAGGGAAGCCTCTATCGATATCGTGTTTCTACTGAACGTCCACTCGACACGGAGAGTCTCCCATGATCCGCACTGCACCAGCCGCCCTCACTGCACCAGCCGCCCTCACTGCACCAGCCGCCCTCACTCCAACAGCCGCCCTCAAGAGGCTTCCCCGTTCCCAGCGACCCGCCGGGGCCTCCCGCGGGATTCTTGGCCGCCGCCTCGCGGCTGTGCCGGCCCCGCGCCTTCTCCACTGCGTGGCCATGTGCTGCCTGGCGCTGCTGGCCGTCGGCTGCGAATTCAAGGTGAGCACCGCCCGCATCGCCGAGGCGAAAATGAGCCTCGATGCCGACGGACAGCAGCCGACTTCGACCTTCTCGCCCACCAACGCTTTCTTCCTCGCCGGCGACCTGGCCAATGCGCCAGAAGGCACCACCTTAAGCGCGAAGTGGATCGCCGTGGCGGTAGAGGCCGAGGGTGCAGCGCCCGGTTTAGTTCTGGACACCACAGAGCTCGCGGGCGCCAGCGGCCCGTTCCACTTTCAGCTGAGCAACGACTCCCCCTGGCCCACCGGCCGCTATCGCGTGGAGCTGGCGCTCGACGGAGAGCTTGAGCGCACGCTCGATTTCGCCGTTGCGGCCGGCGAGCCGGCAGGCGGCCAGCCGGCCGGCGCGACGGTACCGACCTTGGTGCCGCAAAATCCGAGTCCATCGACGGCGGGAACGGCGGAACGGGAGTCGCCGAGGCACTCGCAGACCCGGCGCTCGCCGCCAGAAACCGTCATCGCGAGCCGCGGCGACCACGTCTTTCGCCAGATAGACCTAGACCACGGCCTCGAGATGATCCGTTTCCTCTCCGGCGAGGACTCAACGGCGGCCGAAGCCGCGCGCCTCAGGCAGGACGCGCTCGGCCAATTCGAAGAGGATCCCGTGCAGTTCGCCGAAGGCATGGCCTTCATCGAAGGGGTTCTCACAGCCGCACGCTCGACCTCGGACGTCGCCGAGATTGCCGGCTACCGCATGGTGCTCTTCAACGTGCTCTACGCCCTCAACCAGGAGCTTCCGGCCAGCGAGCGCCCGGCCCTGCTCGAGATCGTCTTCGCGAAAAATCCCGTGATCGCCTACGATCCAGCAACCCAGCTGGCGCTGACCGCCCGCGACCTGAGAAGCGCGGTGAAGATCTACGCCTTCGGCTCGGGCGCCGCGCCCGACGCGCTCGACGGACCCTGGATCGAAGAGCAGGTGGCCGAGCTGGAGCGGACCGTGGTCCCCGCGTTCGCCGGTCTCGGCCTCACCGAGAAGCAGTTTCTTGCCACCGCTGGAGTGCTCTGGACAGTCCTCGAAACCAACCTCGACCGCTTCACGCCCCGGCAACTGGCAGAGCTGCGCCAGGGCCACAGCCAGCCGCCGCCGAGCCAGCCCAGCGAAACGATGGACGCGAATACCGCCCGCTTCCTGAGCCAGCTCAGCCTGCAGCAGCACGTCTCGACGCTCAACGTCATCGAAAACATCGGCGGTACGGGCGACTATTGGGAAGTCGCCCCCGCTTGGTAGACGCCAGAACCGAGAACCTTGTGAATCTCGCGCCCCGTCCGCGATGTCGAGTCAGCGAAGCGCGTTCACCATGGTTCGTCACGGTGGGGACGCACCTTCCTAAGGTGGCTGGCTAGCTCGAGGGGAGGATCGCAGAACGCGACCCTTCGGCAGCCCACGGAAGGCGGGTGAACTTCAAAGACCGCGATCACTCGCGACTCGCGGCCCCTCTCGTCTCACTCAAACAGCCACATCGTGGGAATCAGAGAGTCGTTTCTAGCCTCGAGGAGCATGGAAAATCTCTGGAAGGCTCCGCTGTCCGAGGAGCG
>JBCCLG010001129.1:0-1855 GCA_039027015.1 Acidobacteriota bacterium
CGTGATGACGACGATCACTTCCCTGCTGTCGCGGCTGACGTTGTCTTTGCGAAAGAGCTGGCCCAGCCACGGGATCCGCATCAGCCAGGGCACTCCCGCCTGGGAATCCTGACTCTGCTCGGAGATCAGGCCGCCGATCACAAAAGGCGTGTCGTTCTTGACCCGCACCAGGGTCTGCACCTGGCGGCTCTGCACGTTGGGCGCGATCAGAACGCCCGTGCCGCTCTGCACGCGACTCGGCCCCGCCGAGCTGATGATCGCCTCCACCTGCATCGAGACCTCGCGGTTGTCGAAGGTGGCGCGCGGCCGCAGGTTCAGGATGATGCCGGCGGTTAGAAATCGGGTCTCCTGGATGCGCAGGTCGTCCTGGCCAATCTCCAGGCGGCCGCTGAACGGAATCTCCTCGGCGATCTTGATGCGGGCCTGCCGGCCGTCGAGCACCAGAATCGACGGCCTCGAGAGAACCCGCGCGCTGCCGTCGTTCTCGAGGGCGGTCAAGGAGGCCATGAAGTCGAAGGCGGAGCTGGCGGCCGTCGAGGTCCAGGAGAAAACGAAGGGGTTAACCACCCCGTCCGCGCCCTCCTCGAAGGAGGTCGACCAGCGGCCGTCGGCGCCGTCGAAGTCGAAGCCCAGCTCGAAGAGGCGCTCGCGGTCGATCTCGAGCACCATCGCCTCCATCAGAATCTGCCGGGCGGCGACGTCGATCTCGCCCTGCAGCCTGGCCAGCAGGCTGTCGAGGGAAGGGGTGTCGCGCTCGTCGTAGACGATCAGCAGGCGCTGCTGAGGCACGGCGTCGGTCACGCCGCTCAGCGCCTGACCGCCCTCGAGGCCCGTCTTATTGCCCAGCTCGCCGGTCACCAGGCTGGTGACCTCGGAGTCGATCATGCGGATCACCACCGGACGGTCGTAGGAGCCTTCGCCGCGCTCGGTCTCGAAGACCGAGCTGCCCTCCTCGGCCTCGGCCGCGCGGCTGTAGGTGATGACCGAATACCCCAGGGTTTCGAGCATGGCCACGGCGCGGTCGCTCTGGATATAGCTCAGGGGGTAGGTGAAGTAGCGGTCGAAGGGGCCGCCGAGGGGCGCGGCCTGGAGATCGGCCAGCAGCTCCTGGCCTCCGGTCATCAGGCCGAGGAGATCCGGATTTTCCCCCGCCGGCCGCTCGGCCTCCCCTTCCACCGCGGTCGGCGGGCGCTGCTCGCCAAACATGTAAAGCTCGAAACCGCCGGCAGGAAAGGGGTGCAGCTCCAGCGAGAGGCGCCGCCGCAGCGTCTCGGCCGACTCACCCGCGGCGAGCTTGCCGAAGCTCCACCGATAGAAGTCCTGTGCGCGCTTGTCCTCTGGCCCCATGAGGGCCTCGGCGCAGGGTTTCAACCCGTCGGGACTCGGATCGCCGGGAGTCCGAGGCCCCTCTTCGCGGCTGCTGTAGCCGAGAGTCAGCACGTGGCGCCGGATCACCGTTCGGGCGAATTGGCAGGCCCGCTCCGGCGACCTATAGGGAAGCACCAAATACGGGCGAGGCTCCTCCGCCTCCGGCTCCGGGGCCTCGGAATCCTCCTCGCTGTCTTCGCCCGCCTCCTCGGGCGCGGAATCCGAGGCTTTCGGAGGCTCTGCGGCCGGCGTGGCGAAACTCTTCTCAACCGGCGCCAGAAACGCTCCCGCCAGAAGAAAACCCGCGAGGGCCGCGCCGAATAGGGCTGTTTTCCAAGGGATGAACTCCCCGCGCTCGGGTTTGATCATGAGGCTCAATCCAAAAAATAAAGGGCTCTAACCGGCAATTGTAGCCCGAAGCGCGGCCGCGGGCCATCCGGACGGGCGGACCGCCCGATCGTGCCCCGTCACCCGGCGCCCGGGCTGC
>JBCCLG010001130.1:0-1851 GCA_039027015.1 Acidobacteriota bacterium
CTGGCGCCGCTTTGCCGAAAGGAGCCGGCGGCTGCTCGAGGGAGCCGGGGTAGACCCGGACGCCGAGCTCGATCCCCAGCACCGCCGGCTCAGCCCCTCGGACTTCGGATTTCACAACGCCCTTCAGGATCCCGAGGGCCGCTGGAGCTTTGTCGACTTCGAGTACTTCGGCTGGGACGACCCCGCCAAGACCCTCTGCGACCTGCTGCTCCATCCGCGTGCCGGCGTTCCGCGGCGCCGCCGGAAGAGCCTGGTGCAGGCTCGTCTGCGGGCGCTGCCAGGCGATCTCACGCTTCCCCACCGTCTGCGCGCCGGCTATCCTCTCTTCGCGATTCAGTGGAGCCTGATTCTGCTCAACGAGTTTCTGCCCCGCGAGCGGCAGAGGCGGCGCCTCGCTTCGCCCGAGGCCGAGCGCGACGCCGATCGGCGTCCCCGCCAGCTCAGGCTCTCTCGGAATCTGCTGGCCTCCCTGGCCCGAGACCTCGAGGATTCCTTTCTCCCGTGACCGATTTCCCCGCGATCGACTCCTCCCGCGACGCGCGCTCGCGCGCCCTCAGGCGCCGCATCGTCGAGACCCTGCACGCGGGCGGCCGCGGCCATCCGGGGGCGGCCTTCTCCCTGGTGGAGATCCTGCGCGTGCTCTACGACGACGTGATGAGGCACGATCCTGCGGCTCCGGCGTGGCCGCAGCGCGATCGCTTTCTGCTGTCCAAAGGCCACGGCTGCCTCGCCCTCTACGCCCTGCTGGCGGATCACGGCTACTTCCCCGCCCGCGAGCTCGAGGGCTTCTGCTCCTTCGGCGGCCTTCTGGGCGGGCATCCCGAGCACCGGGTGCCCGGCGTCGAGGCGTCCACCGGCAGCCTCGGCCACGGCCTTTCCCTGGGGGTCGGTTTCGCCCTGGCGGCGCGGCTGCGCGGCGAGAGCTGGCGCACCTTCGTGGTGATCGGCGACGGCGAGTCCCAGGAGGGCTCGGTGTGGGAAGCGGCTCTCGCGGCGGGCAAGCACCGGCTGGATTCGCTGACCGTGCTGATCGACGCCAACCAGCTGCAGTCCTACGGCGCTACCCGCGAGGTGCAGGATATGGAGCCCTTCGCCGAGAAATGGCGCGCCTTCGGCTTCGCCGCCCTCGAGGTGGACGGCCACGACGCGCCCGCCCTGCGCCGGGCCCTGGGCGCGCTGCCCATCGAGCCCGGCCGGCCGTCGGCGCTTATTTGCCGCACGGTCAAAGGCAAGGGCCTCAGGCGCTGCGAGCTAGAGCCGTCCTGGCACCACAAGAGCCGGCTGGCGCCCGAGGTGATCGGCGAGCTGCTGGCCGAGCTGGACGAGTCCGCAACCGATGCGTAAAACAGCCCTCGCCATGGTCCATGATCTCGCCCGCCGCGACCCGCGGGTCGTCTTCCTGGGCTCCGACCTCGGCCCCGGCACCCTCGACGCCATGAAGGCCGAGATGCCGGAGCGCTTCTTCATGGAGGGCGTGGCCGAGGCCAACCTGGTGGGCATGGCGGCCGGCCTGGCGCTCGAGGGGTTTGTTCCTTACGTCAACACCATCGCCACCTTCCTGACCCGGCGCTGCTTCGATCAAATCGTGGTCGATGCCTGCCTGCACCGGGCGCCGATCCGCCTGATCGGCAACGGCGGCGGCCTGGTCTACGCGCCCCTGGGGCCGACCCACCAGGCGATCGAGGACCTGGCGATCCTGCGGGCGCTGCCCCACATGACCGTGGTGGCGCCCTGCGACGCCCAGGAGATGGCGCGGCTCATGCCCCTCACCCTCGACCACCCCGGGCCGATCTACATCCGCCTGGCCAAGGGGCACGATCCGATCGTCAGCGATCCCGACCTACCCTTCGA
>JBCCLG010001131.1:0-1848 GCA_039027015.1 Acidobacteriota bacterium
CGAGCCACCGAGCCTCAGCCCTGAGCATTCCCCCGTCCGACTCTCTCTCGCGCGCCTTCCCACCCGTGGTCTTCGGTCCATTCATCGCAGACTCCCTGGCCGCTGGCTTCGAAACGATTCCCCGACACCCACTCGCCTGATCTTCACGACAGGCACCCCCACGATCAACTCGAGACCCCCCCTCGTCAGGACTTCATGGCTGGCCCTGTTCTCAACGCTGAGTTTGAACGCGACCTTTCGGCGATTGCCGAGAGCGTGGAATGCGAGCTGCTCACCGTGAAATTTGCCAACGACCAGCTGCAGATCACCCTCGACCGCCCGGACGAGGACGTCACCATCGAGCACTGCCAGGAAGTCTCCAGGCAGGTTTCGGCTCTGCTGGACGTCCACGACTTTGGCGAGAGAAAGTACGTTCTGGAGGTCAGCTCTCCGGGCCTTGACCGCGAGCTCTTCGGCGCCCGCGATTTCGCCCGCTTCGAGGGCTGCCTGGCGCGGGTCACCTTCCTCGACGCCGAGGACCGGAAGCACACCCTGGTGGGCAGGCTGCAGGACTTCATTCCGGCGGACGATCATCCCGAAGAAGAGCCCCTGGGCACGGAAACGCCCGGGACGCTGATCTTCGCGGAAGACCCGTCCCAGAACGGGGGCCCCGCCTCCCGCGGCCGCGGCCGAGCGCCCGCCCCCGCCGCGGCCGCCGCCACGCACCGCATCGCGACCCACGCGATCGAAAAAGCCCGCCTCGAGATCGAGATCTGACCCGGCCCGAGCGCCGAGAGAAACTGCCGACAGGAACCGAATCATGCCCCCGAGAGCCAAGACACCGGAAGTCAATCTCGCCCAAGCCCTCGAGCTGGCGGTTCGCGAAAAGAACATCGACCAGACGCAGTGGGTCTCGGCGGTCCAGGACGCCATGGCTTCAGCCGCCAAGAAGCAGCACCGGATCAAAGAGCCGGTGCGGGCGATCCTCGACCCCGCCAATCAATCCTTTGAGGTCTACAGCTACCGCACCGTGGTCAGCGACGAGGACCTCGAGGATATGTTTGCCGAGATCAGCCTGGAGGATGCCCTCGAGGAGGACCCCAACCTCCAGATCGGCGACGAGATCCGCACTCCGGTTTCGATCGAGGGCCTCGGGCGCATCGCGGCGCAGTCCGCCAAGCAGGTGCTTTACCAGCGCATCCGCGAAGCCGAACGCGAGAAGATTTACGACGAGTACATCGACCGGGTTGGCGAGATCCTGAACGGCACCGTCAAGCGCTTCGAGCGCGGCGACATCATCGTCGATCTCGGCCGCACCGAGGCGGTGGTGCCTCGCGGCGAGCAGTCCCGCCACGAGCGCTACAGCCAGGGCGAGCGCATCCGCGCGGTGATCGTCGACGTGCACACCCAGCCGAAGGGGCCGCAGATCGTGCTCTCGCGCACCGACCCCAGGCTGCTCGTCAAGCTCTTCGAGATGGAGGTCCCCGAGATTTACGACGGCACCGTGATGATCAAGAACGCGGTGCGCGCGCCGGGCGAGCGGGCCAAGGTAGCCGTCGCCAGCCGCGAGCGCGACGTCGATCCGGTGGGCGCCTGCGTCGGCATGAAGGGCTCCCGGGTTCAGTCGATCATCCGCGAGCTGCGCGGCGAGAAGATCGACATCATCGAGTTCAGCGACGACCTGGTGACCTTCGCCCAAAGCGCCCTGGCGCCGGCCAAGATCACCCGCGTCTCCGTCACCCACCACAGCGACGTGCCTCACCTCGACGTCATCGTCGAAGACGAGCAGCTCTCGCTGGCCATCGGCAAGCGCGGCCAAAACGTGCGCTTGGCCTCGGAGCTGATCGGCGCGCGCATCGACATCAAGAG
>JBCCLG010001132.1:0-1846 GCA_039027015.1 Acidobacteriota bacterium
ACGCTGACCTCGCCGCGCGCCACCCTCGCGGCGTCGGCGTAGAGGCGCTGGACTGCCGGGTCCCGCGTGGCCGGGGCGGGCAGGGCGGGCGGATCTGGCAGCCTGGGCCTGACCCTGTAAAGCGAGCGCTCGAGCCCCTCGTGCAGCCGCCAGAGGGCGGCCATGGTTTCGAGCAGCGGCTCGGCGAGGCGGGGATCCGCCCCGGGCCGCAGGCGCAGCCTGCGGTCGCCGATTTCGAAAATCCCCCGGGCGGCGGGCTCGCGGGTCTCGCTCCAAACCGGCGGCACCAGCTGGTGAAGGTGCTCGTCGAGAATCTTGGCCAGGGCCTTGGAGTCCCGCGGGTAGAGCCCCTCGAGCAGGCGCGGCAGGCGGTCGAGCACGAAGACCTCCAGGAGGCTGACGCCCGCGGTTTCAACGCGCCCTTCCTCCACCACCGCCGGGATCGAGCCCGAGATCTCGAAGAGCAGGGCGGCCTTGGCGTCCTCTTCGGCCACCGCCTCGACCCGCGCCGGCACCGTCCCGAAGATCAGCGCCGAGCCGGCCTGCAGCTCGGCGGGTGCGTCGAGTCGGCTGCGGCCGAGCCAGGTGCCGTTGCGCGAGCCCACGTCCTCCACCTGCAGCGCGTCGGAGCGCACCCGCAGGCGGGCGTGGCGGCGCGACACCGTGGCCTCGGGGAGGTGGATGGCGCAGCGGCTGTCGGCGCCCACGGTGTGCTCGCCCTCGGTCAGCTCAAAGCGCCTGGGCCCCTCGGGTAGCTCCACGAGCAGGCGCCACCTCACGAGCCGGCCTCGACGCCCAGCTCCTTGAGCCGGCGATAGAAGGTCGAGCGCGCCACCCCCAAATCCTCCGCGGCGCGCGGCGCGTCGCCGCCGCTTTTCTCGAGGGCCTCGGTGAGAAGGCGCCGTTCGGTGCGCTGGAGCACCTCGGCGAGGGATAGATCCTCGGCGCTCTCCTCCGCCGGAGCGAGGCTCAGGTGGCGCACCCCGAGCACCTCGCCGGCCTCGAGAAAGAGCGCGGCCCGCTCCATCTCGCGCTCGAGCTGGCGGATATTGCCCGGCCAGTCGTGCTGGCGCAGGGCGCGGGCGGCCTCGGGGCTCACCCCTGGGGTGTCGAGCCCCTGGCGGGCGAGGGCGCGATCCATGAAGCAGACGGCCAGGTTGACGACGTCGGCGGTCCTGCGCCTGAGGGGCGCGAGGCGAGCTTCGAAGCCCGCCAGGCGATGGAAGAGGTCGGCCCTGAACCTCTCGCCGAGCTGGCTGCGCAGGTCGACATTGGTCGCCGCCACCACCCTCGGCCGCGCCGGCCGCGGCTTCTCGCCGCCGAGCCTGAAGACCTCGCCTTCCTGGATCACCCGCAGAACCTTGGCCTGGGTGTCCGGGGCCATATCGCCGATCTCGTCGAGAAAGAGGGTGCCGCCGTGGGCCAGCTCGAATTTGCCGGGTCGCGCGTCGACGCCGGTGGCGACTCCCTTCTCGACGCCGAAAAGCTCCGATTCGAGAAGGTCTCGGGGCAGCGCCGCGCAGTTGAGGTCGACAAACGGTCCTCCGGCCGCGGCGTGCACCCGCCTTGAGGCCACCTCTTTACCGGTCCCCGACTCGCCGCTGATCAGAATGGCTAGATCGCCAGCGGCCATGCGCTCCAGCTGGCCCTCCAGCTCCAGCATGAAGGGGTCCAGGGTCGGCGGCGGCTCGGCGCGCTTTTCGTAGTGTCGATTGCGCAGCGCGGCGTCTACCAGGTTGGCTACCGACCCGAGAAGGCCGATCCACGGATCGTCCTTGCCGGACCAGCAGGCCGAGACCCGGATGCGCCGGCCGGCGGGCGTGGCCGTGCGCCTCAGGGGCTCCAG
>JBCCLG010001133.1:0-1845 GCA_039027015.1 Acidobacteriota bacterium
CTGGACCTTCTACACGCCGTTTTCGACGACCTACTCCAACACCTACGTCACCACGGTGGCGATCGGCATTTTCATCAACGGCTTCTCGTCGATTTTCACCGGCGTGAACTTCATGGTGACAATCCACCGAATGCGCGCGCCGGGCATGACGTGGTTCCGGCTACCGCTCTTCATCTGGTCGCACTACGCCACCAGCCTGATCATGGTCCTGGGCACCCCGGTGCTGGCCATCACCCTGCTGCTCGTGGGCTTTGAGCGCATGTTCGGCCTCGGCTTCTTCGATCCCGCCCTGGGCGGCGACCCCGTGCTCTTCCAGCACCTCTTCTGGTTCTACTCCCACCCGGCGGTTTACATCATGATTCTGCCGTCCATGGGCGTGATCTCGGAGATCATTTCCGCCTTCGCGCGCAAGCCCATCTTCGGCTACAAATTCGTCGCCTTCTCCTCCATGGGCATCGCGCTGGTCGGCTTCCTGGTGTGGGGCCACCACCTCTTTGTGTCGAGCCAGTCGATCTTCGCCGGCCTGGTCTTCTCGTTCCTGACCATGATCGTGGCGGTTCCATCGGCGGTCAAAGTCTTTAACTGGACGGCCACTCTCTTCCAGGGGTCGATCGCCTACACCACGCCGATGTTCTACGCCCTGGGCTTCCTCGGGCTGTTCACCATCGGCGGCCTGACGGGCGTCATGCTCGGCACGCTGGGTCTCGACATCCACATGCACGACACCTACTTCGTCGTCGCCCACTTCCACTACATCATGGTGGGCGGCGCGCTGATGGGATACCTCGGAGGCCTGCACTTCTGGTGGCCCAAGATTTTCGGGCGCATGGCGCGCGGCTTCTGGCCGCACCTCTCCGCCCTGCTGATCTTTATCGGCTTCAACCTGACCTTCTTCCCGCAGTTCGTGCTCGGCTATCTCGGCATGCCGCGGCGCTACCACGTGTATCCGGAGGAGTTCCAGGTTCTGCACATCTTCTCCACCGCCGGCGCCACGGTCCTGGCCGTGGGCTACGCGATGCCGGTTTTCTACCTCGTGGCTTCGCTCAAGAACGGCCGGGTCGCGGGTCCCAACCCGTGGGGCGCCTACGGCCTCGAGTGGACCATCCAGTCGCCGCCGATCCTGCACAACTTCGAGTCCATGCCGGTCGTCACCGAGGAGCCATACCACTACCCGCTGTCGCAGCCCCAGACCGTCCCACCGCAAGGTCAGCCGGGCACCGCGTCAGCACAGTCAGCACAGCCCGATGGAGCCGCCGGCGCCGCGCCGGCAGCCACCACGAGCGCACCCTGAGCGCATCCTGAGGGCGTCTGCCCCCGCAGACGCCCCGCACAAGGAGCAAACCGTTGTCTTCCGAAGCAGCGCAGCCGCAATCGCAGCTTTTCCATCACTTCGAGTCATATGCTCAGCAGAAGGAGTCATGCTCTTTGGGCATGTGGCTGTTCCTCAGCCAGGAGCTGCTCTTTTTCGGCGGTATCTTCGCCGTCTACGTCAACTACCGGGTGATGTATCCGGAGGCCTTTATCGGCGCCAGCCAGCAGCTGAGCGCCGGCATTGGCGCTATGAATACGATCGTGCTGCTGTGCAGCTCGTTCACCATGGTTTACGCGGTCTGGGCGGCGCAGAACGGCAAGGGTCCCAAGGCGATCGCCCGCGGCCTCATCGGCACCCTCCTCTTTGGCGCGGGTTTCCTGGTCGTCAAGTACTTCGAGTACTCGTCCAAATTCGAGCACAACCTGGTGCCCGGCGACAGCTTCGTCTCCCCCGTCAAAACGGCCGCCCACGCCGAATCCACGGAAATCTTCTTCGCCCTCTACTTCGGCATGACCGGCCTGCACGCCCTGCAC
>JBCCLG010001134.1:0-1837 GCA_039027015.1 Acidobacteriota bacterium
GCAGGTTACCGCCCACGGCGACGTTCAGCAGCAGGTGGAAGTCCACGTCGAAGGGCGCGGGGAACGGACCGCCGGAGGAAAACCAGCTATTGCGCCGCGTGTACTCGACGCCGTCCAGGTACCAGCGGATCTCGCCGAACTCCCACTCGATGGCGTAGACGTAGAAATCGTCTGCAAACGTGCCCGACGGCAGAAACGTGTCCGTCGAGGAAAAGACGTTGCCCGGGAAAGAGGCGCCGTAGTGGATGGTGCCGAAGATCTTGTCGGGCTCGCTGCCGATGTACTCCATGATGTCGATCTCACCGCTCGCCGCCCACACGCCGTAGATCGACGGGTCGGAAGAGAGCATCCAGAAGGCAGGCCACAGGCCCTGGCCGATCGGCATCTTGGCGCGCATTTCCATGCGGCCGAAGGTCCAGTCGCCCTTGCCTAGGGAGCGCATGCGAGCCGAAGAATACTCAAAGCCGGGCGCCAGAGACTCCTCACGGGCGGTGATGGTCAGCATCCCGTCGGCCACCGTGGCGTTCTCCTCGGCGTAATACTGCAGCTCATTGTTGCCCCAGCCGCCCGGCAGCCCAACCTCGCTGCCGTCGCCGAGCTGGAACGTCCACTTGCTGAGGTCGACCTGGGTACCGTCGAATTCGTCTGACCAGACCAGGACGCAGCCTTCAATCTCCGCGCATTGGGCACGCGCTGCGGGCGCGCTGCCCACCGTGCAGATCACCAGGATCAGAGCTACTAGGAAATACAGTCGAGTTGGGATCATCTCAGTCTCCGCGGTGAAGATCGGAAGACGAGGAACCCTGCGCCTCGGACCGATCGAGGTAAGTCAGGGGGAATGTCACTCAATTAATGTTTTGCGCAGTCTAATAGATGAAGACGAGCGTGTCTCCTCCCCGCCTGCAGTGGACGCGGGTTCCGCATCTCTCTCCTTCCCTCGCCGGACGCTGGCCAACCTTGGGTGTCGCCTTTTCAGCAGCCATGCAAGGCTGCGCACCCGCCCCAGCGGACCGCAGCCAGCAGAAAGCCGCCGGTGACCGCTAGGCGGCGCGATCGGCGGCAGCGCCGGCCGTGCGTCGTAAAATCTTGGCGGTCGATCCAGCCCAGCCGCCGTCGACGCTGACGACCATGAATCAATTGCTGAGTGACTCCCTCGGTCGGGATCGCTTTCTCACGATCCTGGCTCGCCTCTCGGAGGTCATCGCCTGGCGGTCGGACCGAGTTTGGGCGGCGGCTGCCCAAACTTTGGGCAGCCCAGGCCGCCCAGGGCCCCGCGTGCCCTCGAGAAACTGACGTTCGCTTGAGAACGGGTGGCCTTAGGCTTTGCCAAAGGCCGGCACGTGGTTTGGGAAGCTCTAGCAAGGCGTGAAGCGGCTCTTCTCGAGAAAGCCCGGGCAAGGCCTCGTCGAAGATCTGCGCTTGATTCGAACGGCATGCGGCTCTTCGAGGCGCGGCACCCGCAGGGAAAACGACGAGGGCGGTTCTGGAGCCGGGGCTGTTAATCTTGGGAGCAGTCCCCCGCCAACGGAGCGGCGGCCGTCCGTCCGAGTCGCGTCTCGCCTCATCCTTCGGATCGTTAGACCGTGAGCCAGGACCCCCGATCTGAAGCCCCGTCGCAGCCCACGCTCACCGTGGCAGGAGCGGCGGCCGTCGACCTCGAGAATCTCCAGGCCCTGCCGCGGGGGGCGACTCTCGATCGCTACGTGGTGCTCGAGCCTCTCGGCCAAGGCGGCATGGGGGTCGTCTATCGGGCCTACGACCCGAGCCTGCGCCGGGCGGTCGCGCTCAAGCTCGTGCGCCCCGAGCTGGCCGAGGACGCGCGCAAGCGCTTCTTCGC
>JBCCLG010001135.1:0-1836 GCA_039027015.1 Acidobacteriota bacterium
CGTTTTCGGCCAGCATGCGCTCGCGCTCCCGGCGCGCCGCCTCGCCCGAAGCCTCGCTCACGGCGCCCCGACCTGACCCTCGGGGCCCGGTGTGGCCGCGTCTTCGCCCGCCAGATCCCGGGGCAGCTGGCCTCGCCGGTCACCCCAGCGGGCGGCGAAGCGCACCAGGCCGACCAGGGAGCCCGCGCCGTAGCCGAGGTGCAGCAGCGCGAAGGCGAGGGGCAGCTTGGGCAGCAGGCTCCAGCCGCTCCGGCTCGCCAGCATCAGCGCCGCCGTTGCCGAAGCCGCGCCGTAGGCGGCGAGCAGGGCGAGAAGCGGCGCGGGGCCGGCTGTGGGCCAGAGGGCGAGGCCCGCGAGCAGCGCGAGCACGAAGGCGAAGGGCACGAACTGGCGCGGGCTCATCTGCCGCGGATGCTTCTGCAGCACGCGGATTTTGTAGATGCCGTACTGGAAATATTGGCGGGCCAGGGAGCGGAAGGTGCCCCGGCTGTAGTAGCGCGCCTCGAGGCCGGAGGTCAGGCGAATGCGGTGGCCGAGCCTGCGCAGCCGGTAGTTGAACTCGTCGTCCTGATTGCGCATCAGCTCCTCGTCGAAGCCGCCGGCGTCGACCATCACCTGACGCGGATAGGCCGGAAACGCCACCGTGTCGACGTCGCGGTCGGGCGCCTTGGGCCCGGCGGTGCGGAAGGCCACGCCGCCGACGCCGAACCTCGAGCTCATGGCGGCGGCGATGGCGCGCGCGGTGTGGGTTTCGCCGACGGTGTCCAGGGGACCGCCCACGCCGGCGATCTCGCCGCCTCGCAGATGGTCGACCGCCTTGGAGACGTAGAGAGCGCCGATCTCGCAATGGCCGTCCACCCGCACCACCACGTCGCCGCGGGCGGCGCGCAGGCCGATGTTGAGCGCGCACGGCGCGATGCGCCGCGGGTTGTCGAGAATTTCGATCGTCGCGCCCTCGAGGCGGGCGACGGCGCGGGCGCGCACTCGGGTATCGTCCGAGGAGTCGCCGTCGACCACCAGGATCTGCAGTCGGTCGAGGCCGTAGCTCTGGCCGATCACCGAACCGAGGCTGCGCTCGATGTAGGCCGACTCGTTGCGAACCGGCATGATCACCGTGACCAGAGGGTCCTCGGTGCGATCCCAAACGCGCGTCATCGGGCGATTAGATCACTTCACGGCGCGAGAATCTGACCGAAAAGCTCGAGCCAGCGGCGGTGGACCGCAGGCCATCCGCTCTGCTCGGCTAGCTCCCGGCCGGCGCTGGAGAGGCGCGAGACCCTCCGCGGGCTGCCGACGAGGCCCTCGAGGGCGCCCGCCATGGCGTCGGCCATCACGGGCTCGTCGCCGTCGGCGATCAGCAGGCCCGTGCGGCCGTCCTCGAGCAGGTCGGGGACGCCGCCCACCGCCGCGGCGACGACCGGCAGCCCGAAGGCCGCCGCTTCGAGCACCGTCACCGGCATATTGTCGACCCTATTGGTGTGGAGATAGACGTCGTGGCGGGCGAACTCCCGGCGCTTGGCCTCGGCTCCCAAGAAGCCCGGAAAGCGCACTCGATCCGCCAGGCCGAGGCGCTGCGCCAGCTCGCGGCACGCCGCCTCGCGGCCCTTGTCCTGACCGGCCAGGGTGAGGCGCGCCGCGGTACCCCGGCGCACCAGGCGCGCTAGAACCTCGACGGCGAGCTCGGGCCTGTAGAGGTCGTGAAAGGTGCGCACCCAGAGAATCTCGAGAGGCTCGCCCACGCGCTCGCGGTGGCGGAACGGGGCGCCCTCGAGGTCGAGCACGTTGGGAATCACCCGGGCCTCGAGCCCGAGATCCCGTGCCGTGCGGGCCAATAAG
>JBCCLG010001136.1:0-1831 GCA_039027015.1 Acidobacteriota bacterium
CCACGGCATGGCCCTATTGGACCCCGCTTACGGCGCTCCGTCAAGGGCCCGCGCCGGCAACCGCCGGCGCCCCGGCTGATACCCTGCGCGCATGCGAAGAATCCTGATTTTCGGGAACTCGGGCTCCGGTAAATCGACCCTGGCTCGCAAGCTCCAGCGCGAGGAGGGGATTCCCCATCTCGACCTGGACACCCTCGCCTGGCGGCCCGACGCGCCCACCACCCGGGCGCCGCTCGAAGTCTCCGAGCGGGCGATTCGCGAGTTTCAGGCCCACTCGCGCGGCTGGGTTATCGAAGGCTGCTACGCCGATCTTCTCGAGCGGGCCGCGCCCGACGCCACCGAAATGATCTTTCTCGATCTCCCCGCGGAGGCCTGCATCGAGAACGCTCGCCGGCGGCCCTGGGAGCCTCATAAATATGAGTCGCCGGAGGCCCAGAACGCCAATCTCGAGATGCTTGTGGAGTGGATTGCGGGGTACGACAGCCGGGAGGATGCGCTGTCGCGAAAGGCCCATGAGGCTCTTTTTTCGAGCTTTGCGGGGACCAGGGTTCGGCTGAATCGTACCGGGTGACTTCCACCGGGTGACTTCGACTTGGCGTTTTTGGCTTGGGCGTTGATGTTTCGAAGGGCTCTGCGGGATGCCGCCCTGCGCTGCGTCGCCCGGTGCTCTCCTCTCGGCCCCCTCAGAACTCGCTCGGCCATCTGACTCGACGCCTGAGTCCCCCAAGGGGGTGGACTCGTCGCCGCGTTGAGACCGCGGATTCCCGGCGACCTTTCCGCTCCTCATCCCGTCTTTGACCCGAGCCCGTCTCCGGAGATGAGGCTCTTCCGCTCGGACAGCTTCGGGGGACCGAGAGGAGAGCACCCGGCTCCTGGTCGCTCCGGGCTCCGGTCACTGCTCCTTGGATTCTCCCGAAGATTGCTGCCGCCCCCTGGGCCCCGGGTGTGAAAATCGGCGCAAGGCCGGAGCGGTTTCCGGGAGGAGAAGAATCTTCCTCCTCGGGGTTTCAGGTGCCGAGGCGGGGGACGGGTCGGCCCAAGAATTCAGACGTTGAGGCGCACCCACTCCGTCATGTCAGCCATGAGCTCTGCGACGGGCAGTCTCTCGATATCTTGGCTGGAGAACCCTCGAGCTTCGAGCTCTTTGTAGTTGTACCCCGTGAAGAAGTTGAAGGAGTTCCAGATTCGAGTCGGCCCGTCGGCGTCGAGGCTGCACGTGGAGCTGAGCCAGCTGCGGACTTCGGATACGACCTCACGCGGAATGTTTCGATGGTTCGCGACGTCAGAGTTCGACAGATCGGAGATAGCAGCCTGATATTTGTAGCGCTCGCCAACCAGGATCAAGCACTTCTTTTTAGAGTGCTGTCCGCCCTTGAAGAGCCGGCAACCGATGTCGATCCCCAGCTCGAGAGGCATGTTGAGGCGGTAGAACTCGCCTTCTTCGCTCGCCTGAATCCTCGAGAGATCGTGGATTGCGAATTTCGATTGCTCGATCAATTCAACGATCTTTGTGATCCTGGCTTCGCCGGAGTCCAGCCTCTCGGTGGCGATCCGGGGCTTGAAGCCCAGGTAGATAATCGTGAACAGAAGCGGACGGAGCAGAGGATAGAAAGAGTTATCGAACGGGCAGTTGACGAAGACGTTCTTTTCAAACGGCACGGGTGCGCTTAGCTCTTGCCTCTCGTTGGGGCTAAGCTGTTCTCGTAGCTTTGCCTCTCCTGGATGGTGCCGTCTCTGCGATGCACGTAGAGTTCTCCATGAACCCTCTTGGCGGCGTCTCGAGCATATTTGACGGCCGCGTCTTGAGTCTCGAAGATCTTTCCCGCGCGGG
>JBCCLG010001137.1:0-1829 GCA_039027015.1 Acidobacteriota bacterium
CGGCCGCTCCGGCTCGCGGGCGTCGAGGCGCACGAAGAGAAGGGACTCTTCGGTCTCGATCAGCTCGCTGATCTCACCCGCCTCGAGACACAAGATCGCCCGCAGCGCGTCGAGCCCGAGTCTGCCGGGCAGGGCGCGTCGGCCGATCCAGCCGAGGTCGCCGCCCTTTCCGGCCGACGGATGGTCGGAGAACTCGCGGGTCAGCGAGTCGAAAACCGAAGGATCGACGCTCAGACGCTCGCGCAGAGACCAGGCTAGCTCCGCGGCCCGCGACGGCGCCTCGCCCCGATCGATCGCCAGCAGCGAGAGCCTGAAGCGCTCCTGCTGGCGAAACCCCTCGCCGCGAGCCTCAAAATAAGCCTCGATCTCGCTCCGCTTGGGCCGAACGACGCGCTCGTCGACCATCGCCGTCAGGGCCTGGGTTGCGAGGATCTGCGTGCGCCACCAGCGCCAGCCCTGGGCGTAAGCGGGCTCCCGCCCGAGGCTCTGAAGCCGCAGCTCGCGCACCTTGAGCCGGCCCAGAAGAAAGGCCTCCACCCGCTCCTCCGCCGTCTCCCGCGGCAGGCCTGCGGGAGGCCCGCCGAGCACGGCCTCGATTTCCTCGGCGGTCCAGGTCTCGCCGGCCGTCCGGGCCGAGAGGGCGGCCTTCGGGCCCTCTCCCCACAGGAGGCGGATCTCCCCTCCCTCTCTCAGCCGACGCTCGAGGTCCGCCCAGGAGGCCTCGAAGGCGCGCTTTTCGAGCCAACCGCGCGACAGCCGGCGCTTCTCCTCTTCACTGCGGCTGGTCGCCGGGAGCACGCTCTCGCAGTAGAGCAGCGTCAGCCCCTGGGCGCTGGTCAAGACCTCGCTGACTTCCCCGGGCTGCATCGCCTGCACCACGGCGTCGAGGTCCGGGCTCAGGCTGCCCGGCCGCACGTTGCCGAGCAGCCCGCCGCGCAGCCGGGTCGAGGAGTGGGATTCGCGCCGCGCCAGCTCGGCGAAGTCTTCGCCCTCGAGGGCGCGCCAGCGCAGGGCCTTCATTTCCCCGCGCAGCTCGGAGACGCGCTCGGCGTCGGCGTCCTTGGGGACGCTCTTGAAGAGATGCCGGATGCGCACCCGGCGCGGCAGTCCGTAGCGCTCGCGGCTGATCTCGAGCTGCTTCTCGACCTCCTCCTCCGGGATCTCGAGGCTCTCGTTGAGGCGCTTCTTGAGCAGCTGAGTAGCCAGCCGCGCCTCCGCCCGCGCCATCTCCACCCGCACCCGCGGCGCGCGATCGAGACCTCGACGGCGGGCCTCCGCGGCCAGCGACTCGAGAAGCGTCAGGGACTCGAGCTGCTCCCGGCGCTTCTCGAGGCTCTCCCCGAGGGCCTCGGGCGAGGGCCCGTGAGCGAACCACGAGTCGAGGTCGGCCCAGGTGAGGGGCGGCCTGCGGGCCCCAGCGGCTTCCGAGGATGCCTCGCCGGCGCTCGGATCCCCGGCCTCGGGCGCCGAGGTTTCAGGCTCCTGAAGCTCGCGCGTCGAGGCCTCGGCGCCGAGCGCCAGAAGCGGCGCGGCGCCGGCGAAGAGCGCCGGAAAAATCACGGCGGCGGAGGCGGTCCTGAGAATTCGAGTCGCTCTCATCGGGGGCTCTTTTCAAGGGTCGAGTATCGGTCGATGGGAATATTCCGGCGCGTCTCCCGCTCGCCATCAGGCCAGGTGATGACGACGCTCATGGGACCCTCGACCGCCGACCCCAGCCCCCAATGCAGCCGCAGATCGCTTTGGGCCATCAGGCTGCCGCCGCTGCGCACCTCCCGGGTGCCCAGGGAGCGCCCCCCGGCGTCCTCGAGGCGGGCCCGCGCGCCGATCGC
>JBCCLG010001138.1:0-1829 GCA_039027015.1 Acidobacteriota bacterium
CTCGACCTGACCGATCTCGCCGACGCGCCTGACGAAGCCTCTCCGGCCGTTTGGTCCGCCGAGCCGTAGGAGGCCGACTGGAGGGCGATCGAGAAACGCCTGATCGCCGAGAGAGCCGGAGCGTCAGACTCTGAGGCGGCCTTAGAGCCGACCTCGGCGCCGAAGCCCGCCGACGCGCCGCTTCGCTTCCTCGCCGCCGTGCTGGGCGTCCTCGCGGTCGGGCTGGCCCTTTTCTCGCTCACGCTCTTCGGCAGACTCGAAGAGGCCCGGCGTCTCGCGCCGCCTCCCCTAGAGTCCAAGTCGATTCTTCAGGCAACGCCCCTGGGCCAAGGGACGCGGCAGCTGGAGAGCGCCGACTCCGCCGCGCTGAGAGTGCCAAGAGAGGGCGGAGCGCAGATGCTCTATCTGTCCACGCGCGATCTTCTGGGCCCGGGCGATGGACGAGCGACGAGCTACCGGGCGACCCTTCGCCACGTCGAAAGCGGCGAGCGGTGGCTGCTGGAATCGCTCGAGCCCGACGGCGCTGGCGGGTTCACCGTGCTGCTGAACCCCTCCACGCTTCCCGCGGGGGCCTTTCGCCTGCGGATCTTGCGAATCGAGGGCGACGGCGATCTCTCCGAGGTCGAGGAGTACGCCCTCGAGCTCAAGCCGCCCGAGGCAGGGCACGAATGAGAGCGGGCCGAATCCGAGGGGTCAAGGACCTCTGAGCCGAGAGCCCCTGGCAACCCCCAATCGCCGGCCTGTCGCTGCGCCAGAGGCCGACTCTCCGAGGGCGAGGCTCTGCACCCTGACAACCGGGACCCTCGCGGCCCGTCCTCTGAGGCACTGGGCTCTTATTGTCTGCGCCGCAATCCTCGGAGCCTGTGGCGACAAGCCCCGGAACGCGGAGGCTCTTCTGCCCGCGGAGGGCCAAGGCGCCCTCCCAAGCCTCGACGCGAGGAGCGAATTCATCGTGCCTCTGCGCCGCGGAGAGGCCCTTGAGCTGCGCGTTGAGCAGCGGAGCCTCGATCTCCAGATCGAGCTTCAGGCGCCCGAAGGCGGGAAGATTCTGCAGGTCGACAGCTGGTCTCAGGCCTGGGGGACAGAGTTTCTATGCTTCGTGGCGGAGGCGGAGGGCGACTACCGGATCCAGCTCGCGCCGGTCGGGCTGGCGCCCCTCGGAGGCTTTACCCTGCGCTCGTCGGTCACGGGCGCCAGGGAGGAGCACCGGCGATGCTGGGAGGCCGCGCAGGCTACGGCCCTGGCCTACCGAACTGCCCTCGAGCCGCGCCCTCGCGCCGAGATCACCGAGGCCTTTGAGCGGGCCGCGCAGCTTTGGCGTCGACGCCGCAATCGCTATCAGGAGGCTCTTCTCTACCAGCGCCTAGCCTCCCTCCACCAGTCCCGAGGCGACGGAGCCGCCATGGTTCGCGAGCTGGAGCGAGCGCTTAACCTCTTCGAAGGCGAGGACGCCGCGCGCGTTGAGTGGTGCCAGGTTGCGGCTAAGCTCGCCGAGGCGCTTTTCCGGCGGGGCCAGCTGGAGGAGGCCCAGGCCCTCACGGACCGGGGTCTTGAGGCTGCACTCGAGGACGATCAGCCGGCCGCCGAGGCCTTTATGCGACTAGGTCTCGGCGCCGTCTATCAAATCAAAGGAGAGCCTTATGCCGCGGCCTCCGAGCTGGAGCGGGCCCTCGAGATCTTCCGCGGACTCGGCGTGGTCCGCGCCCAGACTCAGGTGCTGGTCAGGCAGACGACTCTCTACAGCGAGGCGCTGAACCTCTTCCAGGAGGCCATCGACAGCGCGACCTTAGCCCACAGCCTCTGGGCCCAACAGGGCGGATCGACCCAGC
>JBCCLG010001139.1:0-1826 GCA_039027015.1 Acidobacteriota bacterium
GACGACGGCGACGGCGGCGATTTGGCCGACATCGGAGTCGGACCGTAAGCGCCAGCGCGCGCAGCCCAGCTCTGGCCCGGAAGCGAGACCTCTCGCGACCGGGCCCGCTTCGCATACCCGACCACGGAGACCAAGCCTTGGACGAACTCAGCAGACTCCTTCTCAAAATCGCCGCTCAGCGAGGCCCTTCGGGTGTGGAATGGGCCGAAAGCTATCGCAGCGCCGAGCCCGTCGCCGTCAGGCGAGCTGGCCATCAAGCCATTGACCTTTTGCGCAAGGACAAGATCGAGGAAGGCTTCGAGGCTCTTGAGGCGATGGTGAAACCCATGCGATCGGTCCGCGCTGATAACCCTTCTGTGGTGTCTATCTCAGAACGCTGGTTTTACGGGGCCTTCGCCTACGGCCACTACAAGGTCGAGAACTATGAGGCGGCGCTCGATTCTCTAGACCTTGCGGATCAGGCGATCCTTCGGGGTTTTGTGGCCGATAGCTTTCTGATTGTGCTCACCCCTTGCGCCTATGAATTTACGCTCCACAGAGCGCGCATCGAGCGAAACGAGGGACGACGCGAGGGTATGGAGCGCTATCTAAAACTGGCTCGGGGCATGGTTGACAACGAAATGCCCTGGTACGTCCTGCCCGACGGTTCTGAGATCTATCGAAGCGATTTTGATCTGTACCTTTCCGGGCTCCAGCTGGACGCCGCGGACCGAGCGTCGATCGAGCAGCTATCCGCCGGGCTCAGCCAGCAAACCAACCTGCTTTTGACCCGAAGGATCCGTCTCCAGCAGCCGAAGGCGGCCGCCTGATCAGCGGTTCGGCGGTTCCGAGATTCGCCGATAATTATTTAGGACCGCTGATCCTTTTCGAATCGTTCTGACGCGTGAAGTGGCAACCAGCTCTAAACCTTCATATAGCAACAGAACGCGGCCCGTTCGCTCCAGGAGACGCACGCGATGGCAGACCAATCCAGCCTTGAAAATGAACCCGCACAAGCGATCGAATTTCTCGAAGACGACGAGCTCGACGACGTTGCGGGGGGCGGCTGCTGGTCGCTCTGGAGCTGCTGCGAAGGCTACGTAGAACCCTCAAGCGAAGCTGAAGAAGACGGCGGCAGCGGCCCAGGACCGAGCCTAGACGAGTAGTTCTTTCCGCACCCTCTCCTCAGCCGCTAGGGCACCCACCCCATCCACCTCACAGGGCCCAGGCCCCGCTCAGCCAGGAATCTATCCGATGTTTCAAGATGTCAAATTCAGCTTGGATGACATGATCGACCCGGTCTCCCCCGCGGAGTTCTTAGAACACTACTGGGAGAAGAAGCACCTTCACATCAGCCGGGGAAACGCCGAGCATTACGGCCCTATGATGAAGGCGGAGGATATTGATCGCTGGCTTCACCTCGCCCGCCGCAGCCGCGGCCGCATGGGGGTGGTCATCCCGCCGAGCGAGCAAAACCCAAGCGGTGGGTATCGGGCAACTACCCCCGCGGACGCCAGCATCGCCGAGCTCTACAAGGCCTTCGACTCCGGCTGTTCTCTGGCCCTGGTGGACGTCCAGGACTATTGGCTTCCCCTCCTGCCGCTCACCCAAGCGTTGGCAGAGGCATTCAGCTCACGGATCAGCGTCAACGTCTACTTCACCCCCGCGGGTAAGCAGGGCGTCTTTATCCACCCAGACGTTACCGACGTCTTTGTCCTGCAGATGGAGGGCGCTAAAGAATGGTTTATGTTCGAGCCAGGATATATGCTGCCCGCCGAGACCGTTCAGCACTGGGCCCAGCTTAGCGGACCGCACTGGCAGTCGATCGCCAGCTATCAGGGCAAGTC
>JBCCLG010001140.1:0-1825 GCA_039027015.1 Acidobacteriota bacterium
CTACACGCGCACGGGATCCCTCGTCTCGCGCTTCGAGGTGCCGCAGGACCCGATCGATGACTCCCTGGCGGCCCGGGTGATCAACCCCGAGGCGACCGCGGACGCTGACCTGCGCGATATCCAGTGGGACGTCTCCGGTGAGCGCCTGGCCCTGCGCCTGGTGTGGAGCGACACCTTCGGCTCGGGCCAGGCGGGCACCCGCTTTTCGGTGGTCGAGGTCGACAGCGGCGCGGTGGTCAAGAATTTCTGGAGCGACCCCGACGAAGGCGCCGACGCGGGCCTGGTCAGCGGCGGCGACCAGCTGCAGGCGAGCCTCGACGGCCCCCAGAAGGAGGGTGACGGAGAAGGCGAAGGCGAGGGGGGCGGCGGCGACGGTGAAGGCGGCGGCGAGGGCGGCGGCGGTGACGGCGAGGGCGGAGGCGAGGGCGAGGGCGGCGGTGGCGAAGGTGAGGGCGGAGGCGGCGAAGGCGGCGACGATCCCGACGACGACCTCCCGCCCCTCGAGCCCTACTTCGGCGCCCGCCGATTCCTGTGGGTGCCCAACAACCAGAGCCTGCTGCTTTACTCGGGCCGCGGCCCCGCGACCGCCGGCTTCATCGAGGAGGGCGATCGGCGCCTCCCGTTCGAGGAAGACGAGGACCGCTTCGAATTCCAGACCACGGCGCCCGGCCAGATCGTCCACTTCCGGAGGCTCGACCCCGACGAGCGCTTCAACACCGACTGGTGGCAGCTGCGCACCCTCGCCAACCTGACCGCCGACCTGCGCGTGCGGCGCGCCCAGGATCCGCGGGTGGTGCTGCTCGAGGGCACCGCGGCCGACGCGAATTTCGCCTCCTATCGCCTCGACTACGCCCCGGTCACGAGCCCCGGCGACTGGCGGCCGATCGCCCCCGCTTCCACCCGCCAGGTGGTCGATGGACCGTTCCAGCCGTGGATCGCGCCCGCCGAGGACACCTGGCTGGTGCGCCTCACCGTGGCCGACGAGGCGGGCAACGAGCGCTCGGTGATCCGCCGGGTGGCCACCACCGTGCCCGCGGGCGTGGTCGACGTCTTCCTCGATGCCGAGATTTTCTCGCCCAACGGCGACGGCGTTCTCGACTCGGTGAACCTCAGCTACCGCACCCTCGGCCCGTGGCAGGCCGACTTCCAGGTTCAAGACGCCGAGGGCAGGGTGCTCCTCACCCGCTCGGTGACCCACACGAGCGCCGTAGACGCGAGTTTCCGCTGGGACGGCCGCGACGGCCAGGGCCAGCAGGTTCCCGACGGCGTCTACCGCCTCGATCTCGAGGGCTTCCTCTTCGAGGTCGTGGTCGACACCGAGGCACCGGAGGTGGCGATCGAGTTCTTCGAGGACTTCTCGCCGAGATTCGACGAGCTGCCCCTGCCGCCCAAATACGTGGCGAGCGCGGCCAAGTCGTCGGTGATCGAGCGGGTGAGCGCGGTGATCGAGCGGGCCGGCGTAGGGGACGAAGACTGGCGGTTCCTGGACGACAGCTTCGTCACGTTCGCCGAGAGTCCGAGCGTGCTGCGCAACATCCGCAGAGTCAGCCTCGAGGACGCCGTGAGCGTCCGCTATCGCGTGGTCGCCGAAGACGCAGCGGGCAACCGCGCGGTTGCGGCGGCGCCCGCAGGCCCCGAGAAGGTCTCGATCACCCTGGCGGGCGATCACCGCGTCTCGGCTGCCGACGGCTCGCTCCTCTCGATTCGGCTGCCCGGCCTCAACCTTGATCAGCAGCTCAACCTTCTAGCCAGCATCCGCCTCGCCCAGCCCGAGGGGCTGAGTCTGCCGATTCCGATCGAGACCTTCCTGGTGCGCTTCGAGGCC
>JBCCLG010001141.1:0-1824 GCA_039027015.1 Acidobacteriota bacterium
ACGACACGGACGGCTCGGGGTTTCCTGGCGCGCTAGACAACGGTTCAGGCGTGGCTTTGATCAGCGCTGTGCTGCGGCAGCTGGCCAAGGTTGAAACGAGAAATAGAAATCTCATCGTCGTGTATTTTGACCAGGAAGAGGAGAGTGTCTCGGCTGGAAGCATCGCTTTTGCGCGATTTCTGAAAGCGCAGGATTACGACGTGCATTCGGTGCACAGCTTTGACCTGATCGGTTGGGATAGCGATCACAACAGAGAGGTTTCTCTCGCTCTGCCGAATGCTGAGATTGAGGCCCTCTATAAAAAACACGCTCAAAGACTCGGGATACCTCTCTACGTCATCGATTCCACCTCCAGCGATTACTACTCATTCATCAGTGAAGGAATCAACGCGGTTGGAATCAGTCAGGCCTATACGAAGGGAGACGTTTCGGGTCTGAAGGATTCGCCGAAGGATGTTTACGAGCTCATCAACTTCGCGTATCTGGAATCGAGCACGCAGCTTGCCGCCGCGGTGCTGAAGGAGCTTATTGATGGTTGAAGGGACGACAAGGGAAAGGCTGCTCTACTTCTCTTTGCTCGTCACCGCCGCTTTTTTCCTGCGAAAGGGCGTGCAGTATCTTTTTCTCGGCAGGTATATTCCAATACTCGTGATGGCGCCGTTTCTTGTTCTTCTGCTGATCGGCCTATTCTCCAGCAAGAGACTCCTGGGCGTCGCGGCAAAAGTTTGGGCCACCCTGATCGTCCTGTGGGCGAGCGCTCGGCTTTTTGTGTCCGCGGCGAATTATGTGGCGCCGGTCTTTGATGAATACCATCTGAGTTTTCAGTTCGGCTTGGCGGGCCTTGCGGTGAGCGGGTTCATGCTGTGTTTGGCCTACGCTATCTTCAAGGCTGCGGGCCACGAGGCCGTGAAGTAGCGCGTCATCGCTCTCACGCCTTACACTTGGAGGGCCGGTCGGTCATAAGCCTTTTGCAGGCTCCGCCCGCCCGCAGGCCACAGCCACGGCATCCCTTGTGGCGCTGCCTGGTCCACTTGAGAGAACCCGCCATGCCTCACCGTCGCTCGCCCGTGTCCTCAGCGTCCCTCGGGAGACTCCTGACCATGCGCCCGCTTCGCCTCTCGCTCGCCATCGTCTTCTGTCTTCTCGCCAGCCTCGCCTGTTCGGGATCGCCGAGGCCGCCCGCGGACGTGGGTGAGGGCTACACCACGACCTCGCCCAGCCGCGGCGGGCTCGGCAAGGTCTACATGGGACGCGAGATCGCCCAATACCTGAGCTACCACGGCATCCCGTGGCTCGAGCGGGAAGACCGAGTCGAGAGCGAGCGTCCCGACGAGGTGGTGAAGCGCCTCGGCCTCAAGCCCACCGACGTGGTGGCGGATATCGGCGCCGGCTCGGGCTACTTCTCCCTGAGGATGGCCCGGGTGGTGAGTGAAGGCAGGGTGCTGGCGGTCGACATCCAGCCTGAAATGCTCGAGGCCCTCGACGAGCGTCAGAAGGCCCTAGGCCTCTCAAACATCGAGGGCGTCCTCGGCAGCGTCGAATCGCCCAACCTTCCCGCGGCCTCCGTCGACCTGGTGCTCATGGTCGATGCGTACCACGAGTTCTCGCATCCTATAGAGATGATGCGGGGGATCGTGGAGTCGCTCAAGCCCGGGGGCCGCGTGGTTTTGATCGAATACCGCGGTGAAGACACTTTCTCGCGAGTACATCCGCTGCACAAAATGACCGAGCTGCAGGTGCGCCGAGAGATGAAGGCCGCGGGCCTGCGCTGGCTGAAAACCCTCGACTTCCTGCCCGAGCAGCACATGATCGTCTTTGGGCTGC
>JBCCLG010001142.1:0-1817 GCA_039027015.1 Acidobacteriota bacterium
CCCTGCTGCGCGACGAGCCCGAGACCGCGCGTCAGCACCTCGAGATCGCCGCCCGGATCGACCCGAGATTCGTCAAAGCGGCCAACAACCTGGGCGTCTGGTACTCGCGTCAGGGCCGGCGCGAGGAGGCGATCGCCACCTACCGGCGAGCCCTCGAGGTGGAGCCGCGCAGCGTGCCCCTTCTCACCAACCTGGCGCGCGTCCACCAAAGCCTCGGAAACCTGGAGAGGGCGGAAGCGCTGCTCGCCGAGATCGAAGGGGTCGAGCACGCGAACCCCTTCTTCTTCGCCTACCAGGGAGAAGCCGCCCTGGCTCGCGGAGAGCCCCGGGAGGCTCTCAGGTTTCTGCGCGACGGCCTGCGCGCCGACACCGAAGTGCCGGAGATTCACCTGGGGCTGGCCAAGGTCTACGCGGCCCTCGGCGAGCTGAGAAAGGCCGAGCATCACCTCGAGCGCTGCCTGCGACTCGATCCCGCCCACCCGCAGGCGCTGGAGTTCGCCAGGCTCCTGCACGGCTTCAAGGGCTCCTGATCGCGATGCCGGCGGAGCGCCCAGGGCGGGAGGCGGCACCGCGCGCGGCGGCCCGGCGGGCCGGCGCGAAGCGAATCGCCGCCTGCCTGGTCCTCGCCTTGGCCGCCGCGCCCGCCCATGCCTCAGAGGGCGACGCGGATGCCGAGGCGGCCGGCGCCCTCTTTGAAGGCCGCGCCTCGGTGACCCTGGTGGAGGTGCCGGTGCAGGTGATCTCCCGCGCTGGCGAGCCGGTGCGCGGGCTGGGCGCCGAAGACTTCAGCCTGCTCGATAACGGCGTCCCTCAGAAAATCGAGAGCCTCGAAATCGTCGATCTCGAGGGCCTGAGGCCGGACCGTGCGGAAACCCGGGCGGCCCTCGGCAGCCTGCCGGCGTCTGCCCGGCGCCACTTCCTGCTGCTCTTCGATCTCACCTTCTCGAGGCCCGGCGCGATCGTCAAGGCGCGCTCGGCGGCGCGACGCTTCGTGCTCGAGAGCCTTCACCCCACCGACCTGGCGGCGGTCGCCACCCTCTCCCTCGAGCGCGGGCCGCAGCTGCTGGTCGCCTTCACGCCGGACCGCGCCCAGCTCGCCCGCGCCATCGACACCCTGGGGGCGCCCGGCCTGGTGCGCCGAGCGGGGCCGGCGGATCCGCTGCGCCTCGTTCTCGAGCATCCGGACCTCGGAGGCGCCGACGAGGCATCCGACGACGGCGGGCTGGGGGCGGAGGGCGGAGCGGTCGACCTCGAGCGCGCCGTGGCCCAGCACCTGGCCGTGATCTCCGATCAGCGAGACCGGTCGCAGCGGGCCTTCGCGCGCGGCCGAATCGCCGGCTGGGCGCGCTCCATGGCCGAAACCGCCCGCTCTCTGGCCGCCATCGAGGGGCGCAAACACCTGATTTTCTTCTCCGAAGGCTTCGACGGCAGCCTGCTCTTCGGCCGCGACCTGGGACGCGACGCCGCGGCCGCGGCGACCGATCAGCGGCTGCGGGAAGACGGCACCCTGGGGCGGATCGACCTGGATCGGACCCTCGGCAGCGCGGTTCTGCAGCGCGACATCGCCGCCATGCTGCGCGAGTTTCGCCGCGCCGACTGCCGGATTCAGGCGGTCGACCTCGCCGGCCTCAGGGTGGAGGACGCGGCGCGCGGAAGCTCGGCGCCGGGCGACGCGCGGGAGGCGCTCTTCCACCTGGCCGAGGAAACCGGCGGCGTGCTCCTCGAGGGCACCAACGACCTCGCGGCAGGCCTCGAGAAGGTGCTGGGGCGCACCGCGGTGACCTACCTTCTGACCTTTTACCCCGGCGACCTCGAGC
>JBCCLG010001143.1:0-1795 GCA_039027015.1 Acidobacteriota bacterium
CGGCCTTCGGCCCCGCCTCGAAGTCCTCGGGGCCGCGCTGCTTTTCTCGACAGGCGGCGCGGCCATCAAGGGCTGTCAGCTTTCGGCCTGGCAGGTCGCGTCCTTCCGCTGCGCGGTGGCCGGGCTCTTCTTCTGGGCGCTGCTGCCCGCGGTGCGCCGCGGCGGCTTGAGCGGCCGGGTTTGGCTGGTCGGCCTGGCGTACGCCTCGACGCTCACGGCCTACGTGCAGTCGAATAAGGCGACGACCGCCGCCAACGCGATTTTCCTGCAGTCCGCCTCGCCGCTCTATCTGCTGCTGCTGGCGCCGCTTCTTCTGCGCGAGCGGGTGCGGCGGAGCGATCTTCTGGTGATGGTGACGATGGCGATCGGTCTGGCGCTCTGCTTCGGCGGGCCCCAGCCGCCTTCTGAGACCGCCCCCGATCCCGCGGCGGGCAACCTGTGGGGCCTCGCCGCCGGCCTGGCCTGGGCGCTCACGGTGCTCGGCCTGCGCTGGCTGGCCGGCGGCGGCGATGCGTCGGACGCCCCGCGCGCGGTGGTGTGCGGCAACGTCCTGGGCGCCCTCGTCGCCCTTCCTTTCGCCCTGCCCGAGGGGGCGGCGTCCCTCGAGGGGGCTCGCCTGGCGGACGGCGCCTGGATCCTCTACCTCGGGGTGGTTCAAATCGGCCTGGCGTATCTCCTCCTGACCCGCGGAGTCAGGGAGGTGCCGGCCTTCGAGGCGTCGCTCCTGCTGCTCGTGGAGCCGGTCCTCTCGCCGATCTGGACGTGGTGGCTGCACGGCGAGACGCCCGGCGCCGGCACCTTTTCTGGGGGTGCCCTGATCCTCGCCGCGACCGTCTGGCGCGCCTGGCTTGCCGGCCGGCCTGACGGCGACTCCGGGCGCCCCTGAGTCGGGCGGGAGACTGGTAGGCTCGCCGCCATGCCGCGTGTTCTCAAGCTGCGCAACTCCATTCAGGCCTACGCCTGGGGATCGCGCACCGCCATCGCCGAGCTGCTGGGCACGCCGGTGCCCGCCGAGCCCCAGGCGGAGCTGTGGATGGGCGCTCACCCCAAGGCGGCCTCGGAGGTCTGGGTCGACGGCGCCTGGCGCGCCCTCGACCGGATGATCGAAGAGTGCGGCGCGTCGATTTTGGGCTCCCGGGTGTGCGCGGCCTTCAGCGGCCGCCTGCCGTTTCTCTTCAAGATTCTGGCGGCCGCCGAGCCCCTCTCGATTCAGGCTCACCCCAACAAGGCGCGGGCCGCCGCCGGCTTCGAGCGCGAGAACGCCGCGGGCCTCGGTCTCGCGGATCCGCTGCGGAACTATCGCGACGCGCATCACAAGCCCGAGATTCTCTATGCCTTGACGCCCTTCACCGCGCTGCGCGGTTTTCTGCCGGCCGCCGAGATCGACGAGCGGCTTCGCGCCAGCGGCCTCGGCGCCCACCTGCCGGGCGCGCGCGAGGCCGGGCTGAGCGGTTTCTTCAGCGCGTTCCTGAACCTCGAAGGCGGGGCGGTCGCCCTGGCGATCGAGCAAGCTCTCGCTCGCTCCGGGCGCCTGGGCGCCGAGTCGGCCCGGTGGATCGAGCGCCTCGCGGCCTCCTATCCCGGAGATCGAGGCGCGCTGGCGCCGGTCTTCATGCGCCGCGTCGACCTCAATCCCGGCGAGGCGGTGTTCACCCCGCCCGGCGTTCTCCACGCCTACCTCGAAGGCGTGGGCGTCGAGCTGATGGCGAGCTCCGACAACGTCCTGCGCGGCGGCCTCACCCGCAAGCACGTGGAGCCCGACGAGCTGATGCGAATCGCCCGGTTTGAGGTCGAG
>JBCCLG010001144.1:0-1793 GCA_039027015.1 Acidobacteriota bacterium
CCGATAACCCTGCCGTGTGCAACACGACCCTGGCGCACGAGCACTATCTGCTCGGGGAGATCCTGATCTCCAAGGGCGTGCCCGAGGCGGAGGTCGCCGAGTGGCTCGAGTGGCTGCGCAAGAACGGCGAGGACTACAACTTTCTGCGCCGCCAGAAGTCCGCCGAGGAAAGCCCCGCCATGCGCAATCTCCTCGGTTGGCTGGGCGGCGTGCGCCGCTCGGTGAAGGAAGGGCAGACCCGAGGCGAGAAGAATCGGGCGTTCTTCGACTGGCTGGGAGCCGCCTCCGCCGGACCGGGCGGAGGTTCCCTCAGCCGACCTCGCCGCGCAGCACCTCGATAGGGCGCTTGCGCAGCGCTCCGGTGCTCGCCGCTAAGCCGGCGATCACCGAGAGGGCGACGGTGAGAAAGAGCGCCGCCGGCAGGGAGGCCAGATGGATGCCCTCCTCGATCTGCATGCCCCGCTCAAGAACGGCGCCGGCCAGAACGGCGGCGCCGCTCACCCCGATGACGCCGGCCACCAGGCCGACCAGGGCGTACTCCACGGCGAAGCTGGCGAGCACCTGACGCCGGGTCATGCCGAGGGTTTTATAAAGCGCCACCTCGCCGCCCCGGCGCACCGCAGCGGCCGAGACCGCGCCGGCCAGAATCGCCAGGCCCACCAGCACGGTGAGCCAGCCGAGAACCCGGGCGCCCAGGCTCAGACGCTCCAGAATCGCCGACACGCGCTCAAGAACCTCGCGGATTTGGATCACCGTGACGTTCGGGTACGCGGCCGCGAGCGCGTTCTGGAGCGATTGGGTGGAGGCCGCGTCCAGGCGCGCGGCCGCGAGGCGATTCTGCGGCGCCTCCTCCAGCACTCCCGGCTCGACCACGATGAAGAAGTTGATGCCGAAGGAGGACCAGTCGACCTTGCGCAGGCTCGAGACGGTCATCGCCATGCGGGCGCCCTGAATATCGAAGACAACCTCCGAGCCGACCTCGACGCCCAGGTTGGCGGCGAACTCCTCCTCCATGCTGATCTCCGGCCCGGGCAGGCTCCACAGCTCGCCGCCGGTCAGCTCGTTGTCGTCCGCCAGCTCCTCGAGGTAGGTAATGCGCAGCTCGCGGCGGAGCGCCCAGGTGTCGTCTTCCTCGGTAACCCGGCGGTTGGCCTCGCGCTCCGCGACCAGCTCGGAGACCGGGCGACCGTTGATCGACGCGAAGCGCCCCATGACCACCGGCGCCGTGTCGTAGTGGGCGGCGCCGTGCTCCTCGAGCAGCTCCTGCACGCCGCCCCATTGGTCGGGCTGGATATCGATCAAAAAGGCCGTGGGAGCCTGGTCCGGCAGGTCGCGGTCCAGCTCGCCGAGCAGGCCCGTTTCCACCAGATGCATGGCGAGCACCACCACCACGCCCAGCCCTAGGGCGACGATGGCGCCGAGGGTGGCGCTGCCCGGGCGCGCCAGAGCGGCGAGCCCCTGACGCAGCCACAGCCCGGCTGTTTGCCGCGGCCGAGCCGCGATTTTGGAGACGCCGTAGGCCGCCGCCGCCAGCACCGCGGCGGTGATCATCAGCCCGCCCGTAAAAAGCGCGCCGTTCACGGGCGACTTCGACTGCCACCAGGCGAGCAGAAAGACGCCGAGCACCAGCACCAGGGCGGTCGCGGCGTTGGCGGCGCGCGAAGGCGGCAGCGGCTCGGCGCTGCGCCGCAAAACGCGGATCGGCGGAACGCGGCGGGCGGCGGCGATCGGCGGCAGGGCGAAGAGCACGGCGACGCCGGTGCCGAGAAGAAGGCCCTGCAGCCAGGCCAGCG
>JBCCLG010001145.1:0-1787 GCA_039027015.1 Acidobacteriota bacterium
CATCGACATCGCCAAGGGCCTGTCGGCGGCCCACGCCCGCGGCATCGTGCATCGAGACCTCAAGACCGAAAACGTGATCGTCAGCGTCGAGGGAACGGCCAAAATCCTCGACTTCGGCCTCGCCACCGACCCCACCAAGGCCTCGCCGGGGCGCGTCCAGGGCACCCCGCGGTCGATGTCGCCCGAGCAGGCCATGGGCGACGCGATCGACTACCGCTCCGACCTCTTCTCCCTCGGGGTGCTGCTCTACGAGTGCCTGTCCGGCGAGTCGCCGTTCGTCAAAGGCGCGCGCGACGCGTACCAGATCCTGTGGCGGGTCTGCACCTTCAACCCGCGCCCCCTGGTCGAGATATGCCCGGGCCTGCCCCAGGAACTCTCGGACCTGGTCGACCGGCTGCTGGAGAAAGACCCCCAGGATCGGCCGAGCAGCGCCGAGGCGGTGATCCTGGGTCTGCAGCGCGCCGAGGGTTTTTCCCAAACCCGCACGCGGGTGCTCTTCGTGGACGACGAGCCCGACTTCGAACCCCTGCTCCGCCAGTGGTTTCGGAGGCGCTTCGGGCGCGGCCGCTTCGAGCTGAGATTCGCCGGCAACGGCGCCGAGGCCCTGGAGGTCCTCTCGGAGGATAAGGGCCTCCACCTCGTGTTCACCGATCTGCGCATGCCGGAGATGGACGGCCTCGGCCTGCTCGGCGAGATCGGCACGCTCGGCCGCTCCTGCGTGTCGGTGGTGGTTTCGGCCTTCGGCGATATGGAAAACATCCGCGCCGCCATGAACCTGGGCGCCTTCGACTTCCTCACCAAACCCTTCGACTTCAAGGATCTCGAGGCGACCCTCGAGAAGGCTTCGCGGCAGGTCGCGGTGATGCGCGAGGGCGTGCGGCTGCGGGCCGAAAACCAGCTGCTCGAGGAGCGCAACAAGGTCATCCGGGTGGCTTTTGGCCGCTATCTCCAGGGTGATCCCGACTTCGGCCAGGCCTTCGAGCCGGTGATCGAGCATCTGCAGGCGGCCTCCCAGCGTCAGCTCACCCTGCTCTCCCTGCAGGTCGACGGCTTCGAGGAGCTGCCGAGCCTTCTCGAGCCCGATCAATTCATGGAGCTGACCCGCGACTTCATCAGCGACCTGGTCAACACCGTAAGGCTGCACCGAGGCGACATCCTCGGCTTCGAGGAGGGCCGGCTCTCCATCGGCTTCGGCTACAGCGTCGCCCGGGAGATCGACGCCGACCGGGCCCAGGCCTGCGCCGAGCAGCTGCTCAAGGGCGTCGAGGAGATGTCGACCCAAAGCGTCGGACGCGGCGGACCGCAGCTCGAGGCGCGCCTCTTGATCGACACCGGAGATCTGGTGATCGACGACCTCTCGGGAAGCCTGTCGGGAATGCTGCTCGAGAGAGCCGACCAGTACCTCGGCCAGGTGTCGCGCGACGAGATCCTGGTGCTCGACACCCTGAGGCAGCCGACCCAGGGGGAAACGGCCCTCGACACCGCCCTCGACACCCAGCCCGACGGCAGCATGGGCACCACCACCTCCTGACGAAGGTGAGGGCGCCCGGGGCCTCGAGGTCAGTCCAAAGCGTGCCGGGTTTCATCCCCGGCGCGCACGAACAGCCGCTGCGGCGGGCCCGCACCCGCCCGGATTTCATAGGCGCCAGCCGGCAGGCCGCTGACGATCCAGGGGGCGCCCGGCTCGAGGCGCGGAAGCCTCCCGAGACGCCTTAAGAGTCTGGCGACGTCCCAACCCTCTGCAGAGAGGAGCGTCAGACCGCGGGTGGTATCAAGCCCATCGATCG
>JBCCLG010001146.1:0-1787 GCA_039027015.1 Acidobacteriota bacterium
CACGCCGCCGCGCTTCATCGGCGTCGCGGGAAAGACCCCGGCGTCGAGGTAGAAGCCGTCCTTCATCATGCGCTGGAGAATCTCGTAGACCCCCTTCGGCAGGCCCACCGGCACGAAGAGAATCGGTACGCCGGGGGTTGAGAGAAGGGGCAGGCCCCGGGTCTGCAGCTCGCGATCGGCGAGCCTGACCTTATTCTGCAGCTCGCGCTGGTAGCCGTGGATTTCGCCGCTCGCGTGGAGCCGAGCGCTGGCGATGGCGGCCCCCAGCACCGGCGGCTGAATGGGCCCCGAGAAAACCAGGGTGCCGCCGCACTGTCGCACCAGGCGCGCCCACTCCGGATTGCCGAAGACCAGCACTCCGCCGCCGCAGCCGAAGGCCTTGGCCAGGGAGGTCGCCATCACGATTCTCTCGCTCAGGCGCCCGAGCCGATGGAGGGTCAGGCCGCAGCCGAGCTCCCCGGCCCAGCTCATGCCGTGGGCATCGTCGATGTAGAGATGGAGCTCCGGGTAGCGGTCCATCAGCTCGATCAGAGAGTCGAGGTGAGGCACGTTCCCGAACATCGAGTAGACGCCGTCGACCGCCAGCCAGAGCCTGCCGTGGCGCGCGCGCCAGCTCTTGATCTTGCGCTCCAGCGGCGCGACCTGGTTGTGCGGCAGAACCGTGAGTCGCGTGCCCTGCCCCTTGGCCACCTGCGCCGCGGTCTGCACGCTGGCGTGCACCTGCTGGTCGAGAAGAATGGCGTCGTCGGGCCGCGCGAGAACCGGCAGAGCGGCCAGGTGTCCGAGGGTGGTGGTGGCGCTGATTACCACCTCGTGGCCGCGAAAAATCTGCCGAAAAAGATCCTCGAGGGTGTCGTAGAGCCCCACCGACACGAAGGCCCTCGACGAGGAAAACTGCGTGCCGTGGCTCGCCGCCGCCGCCCGCGCGCCCTCGACGAGCGCCGGGTGCGTTTCGAGCCCCAAATAGCTGCACGAGCCGAAGAAGATCATCTCGCGATCGCCGCCCGGCCGGGCGATCCGGAAGCTTCGGCCGTCGAGACGCTCATCGAGGGTCGAGAGGTACGTCAGACCGCGCCGCCGCGAGTCCGAGGTCACGGCGTCGACGGTCTCCACCTGCACGCTGCTGCGCTGATCAGACATAGTCACTCCGATTCAAAAATCCGGATTTGGCCCGCGGGACAGGCTCCCGGAGGCGGGTCCGAAGAGAGCGGTTCATGAAAAATGCTAAAAGCGAGCGGCTATCTTAGGGCGCGGTGCGGCGGATCGGGGGCGCCGGCGGAATTCTCTCTTCCCGGGTACAGCTGAATTGCCCTTCGCTGCGGCGCCCGCCCTACCGCGCGCGGCTCCTCAAACTCGCGGGTGCTCCCGACTGGACGCTGGGGACCGCCAAGGAGGCGGGTTTTTCTCCGCGGGGGGCCCTTCGCAAGCTCGGGCTGTTCGGCTAGCCCAGAAGAATGCCCCGTACGACTCCAGAGCTGAGACCGACTGTTCACACAGGTTCGGAGCCGTGCTCGAATCCCCGGGCTTCTGGGTTGCTCAGGGGGTCGCTGCCGTCTCCACGATTCACTAGGCAGATCTTCCGAGGTCGAACGGTCTGTGAAGTTCTAGGCGAATTCATACCCGCAGGGTTGCAGCTGAATTGCCCTTCGCTGCGGCGCCCGCCCTACCGCGCGCGGCTCCTCAAACTCACGGGTGCTCTCGACTGGACGCTGGGGACCGCCAAGGAGGCGGGTTTTTCTCCGCGGGGGGCCCTTCGCAAGCTCGGGCTGTTCGGCTAGCCCAGAAGA
>JBCCLG010001147.1:0-1782 GCA_039027015.1 Acidobacteriota bacterium
CTCTACGTGTGGTTCAGGGCCCCCGGCGCCGACTTTTGCCGGCGACTGGCGGAGCGCGAGCGGGTGTCCGTGGTGCCGGGCTCGGCCTTTGGCCCCCGCGGCGAGGGCTGGGCACGCCTGTCGCTGGGGGCGAGCGTCGGAGATCTCGAAACAGGCGGCGGGCGGGTCGCTCGCTTTCTGGCCCGCAGGCTGGGCGGAGCGGCGTCATGAACCGAGAGGACTCACTCTGGGCCTTCGACCGCGCCACCTGCGAGCTGCTCGCGAGCCGCCACGGAACGCCGGTCTTCGCCTACTCCGCGGAGGTCGCGGCGATGAGCTACGGCAGCCTGCGCGCCGCTCTGCCCGAGCGGGTGCGCTTGGCCTATGCGGTCAAGGCCAATCCGCTGGGCGATCTGCTGCGCCTTTTGGCCGACGCGGGGGCCTCCTTCGACGTGGCGTCGGGCGGCGAGCTCGGGCGGGTGATGGCCTGCGGGGTCGAATCGGATCACATCTTCTTCACCGGGCCCGGCAAGCGCGACTCTGAAATTCGTCGCGCGGTGGACCTCGGCGTGCGGCTGCAGGCGGAGGGCTTTGAGGACCTCGCCCGGGCCGAGGCCGCGGCGCAGCAGCTGGGGCTCGAGGAGGTGGCGGTCAACCTCAGGGTTCAGCCGCTGGGAGTCGAGGAGTCGGGTCACGAGAAGGGCGCCATTCTCGGCGGCAGCGGCCCGACGGTTTTCGGCGTCGACGAGGAAGACCTCCCCGAGCTGCTGGAACGCGCCCGCGGCCTCGAGCGGGTCAGAATCCGCGGTCTGCACGGCTTTGCCGCCAGCAACGAGCGCGACGCCGATCGCCTGCTCGAGAACCATCGCTGCCTCCTGCGCATCGGCCGGCGGCTGACGGTCGACTACGGCCTGCGGCTCGAGCACATCGACCTCGGCGGCGGTCTGGGAGTGCCCTACGCCGCCGGCGAGGAGCCCCTCGACCTCGCCCGTCTGGGCCAAGGGCTCGAGACCCTGCTCGAGCAGGCCGAGTGGTTCAAGGGCGAGCTTATTTTAGAGCCCGGCCGCTACCTCTCGGCCGCCTGCGGCGTTTACCTCACCCGGGTGGTGCGCACCAAGACGAGCCGAGGCGAGCGCTTCGCGATTCTCGACGGCGGAATCCACCACCTGCTGCGCCCGCTGCTCACCGGCGAGCCCTTTCCCGTGCGCGGCCCGGCCCGGGAGTCGGAGGAGTCGGAGAGCGCGGGTGAGCCGACCACGCTGGCCGGTCCGCTGTGCACGGCCCTCGATCGCTTCGGCAGCCACGAGCTGCCCGCGCTGCGCCCCGGGGATTTGGTGACCCTCGGCATGGTCGGAGCGTACGGCGCCACCGAGGCCATGGTGCGCTTTTTGGACCATCCACCCGCCGAGGAGCTGTGGGTCGAGGGGGATCCCTGGTAGGCCGCCCTGCGCGGGCCGCCCTGCGCGGGCCGCCCTGCGCGGGCCGCCCTGCGCGGGTCAGCTCTCTTCGGCCTCGTTAGGGCTTTGCCTTCAGAAAATTTTCGCGAGAAATTTCGGATCCATGACAGGTTCTTCGGCCGGGCTGCGCTTGTGGTAGTTGTACAGCAAAGACTCAGAAAGCCACGGAGACTCGATCATGACTGTTCATCATACTCCCGGAACCTTTAAAAATACTCTTATCGCCTTGAGCGCTTCGCTTCTTGCCTTTCCGGCCTTCGGCGACTGGGCCGAAAACGCCCTTTTCCTTCAGGACCAGATCGACATCAAAAACACCTTTAACATGACGACCTGGGTGGGGGCCCAC
>JBCCLG010001148.1:0-1775 GCA_039027015.1 Acidobacteriota bacterium
CCAGAGCACAGGAGGCCTGAGAAAAGCGAGCTCCTAGCAGCCCGGAACGGACGGCTAGGAGACCGGAGGGCGTTCGCGCTAGCTGCCGGCGGGGAAGAGCGCCGTCAGCCAGTCGCCCACCTGGGCGCGCCAGGTGGCCCAGCCGAAGCCGCCGGAGTTCTCGCCGCCCGCCGGGCGGTAGCCGCGCTCGCGGAGGATGTTCCAAAGCTCGCGGTTCGACTCGGCCATGTCCCACGCCTCGTGGGGCGAGCGCAGGTGGTAGGCGCCCCAGCTTTGGTAGATCTGGAAGAGATGCTCCTCAGAGCTGGGGATCTCCGCCCCGATTTCGCCGAGGCCGATCATCGTCGGCGCGTGGGCCACGATCTTCGAGAAGACCTCGGGATAGGCGAAGGCGGTGCCCATCGCCGAGGTGCCGCCGCCGCCGGCACCCGCCGAGGCCCGGGAGTTGCGGTTCTTAACGGTGCGAAAGCGGCCGTCGATCAGCGGCACCAGCTCCTCGGCGACCATTTTGCTGTAGGCCGCGGGGTCGCGGGCATCGCCCCGGGGATTCTCTTCGGGCGGCATCACGAAAACGGCGATCACCGGCTCGACCTTCGAGCCGATGAAGTAGTCGAGGGCTGCGTCGAGGTCGCCGCCCTCGAGCGCACCCTGGCCGTCGTGCACGTAGAGCGTCTGAAAGCGCCGCTCCGAGTCGGCGTCGTAGGCCTTGGGCAGGTAGACCGTGGCCTTGCGGTCCTGGCCCTCCCTGGCCTCGCTGGTCCACTCGACGATCTCGAGGCGGCCCTTGTCGCCGTCGGTGGCCGCGCCGTCGTATTCGGCCTGCTGGAAGGCCGGCATGGAGAACCAAGAGACCTCGCCGAAGAGGCCGCGCCCGAGCTGCGGGTTGAGCGGATCGGCGATCGGCGTCTCGTAGCTCGGGATGAAGCCGTAGGTGACGGCGGCGTCGGGCTCGAGGAGGGTCGAGTAGTAGAAGAGGTCGGTGCCGGCCACCCGAATCATGGGATCTTCGCGCCGAAAGCCGATCATGTCGCCGACGATGCCCACGTCTTCGGCCTCGCCGCGGTAGACGAAGTGCACCACGCCGTTCTCCTCGATGATCGGGAACGAGGCCTGATCCGCGAGGTAGCGCTCGATGGCGGCGTTTTTGTCGCTCTCCTTCTCGAGCTTCGAGAGGAAGGCGCCGAATTCGGTGGAGGCCAGCCAGGCCTTGGCGCTCGCCGACTCGGCGGCGTCGCCCACGGCGTCGATGCGCGCCAGATGGCCCATGCTGCGGGCGTAGAGGTGGCCGTCCTGAAAGGCCACGGCAGACCAGGCGTGCTCGTCGAAAAGCTCGATTTGGGCGACCTCGGTATAGGCCTCGGGGTTGGCCTCCACCACGTGCAGGGTGCCCGGCTTGGTGATGATCACCAGGTGATCGCCCACCAGGGTCGGGAAGCCGTCGCCGGGCTGGCGCGAGCGCCATTTGCGCTCGCCGGTCGCGGCGTCAGCGCAGGTGAAGATGCGGCCCGACATGCCGTAGAGGTGACCTTCGTGGATCACCGGATGCACGTAGGAGCTGCGGATCACATTGTTGGACCACAGCTCGCTGATCTCAAATCCGTCGCCTCCCTCCTTCGCGGCGGTGACCTGCAGCATCACCGAGGCGTCGTTGCGGTGCATTAGGAAGATGCGGTCGTCGCCCGCCGGCAGCGGGATGAGCGTGCCGCCGCCCATGGCGCCCTGATCGCCGCCGTGCTCGTGGCTCCACAGGACCTTGCCGGTCGCCGGGTCAAGGC
>JBCCLG010001149.1:0-1766 GCA_039027015.1 Acidobacteriota bacterium
CTGGCGGGTGCACAGCGCGGTCGACGGCGCTGAGGGCTGGCGGCTGTGGCGTCAGCACCGGGATGTCGACGTGGTGATCCTCGATCGCTGCATGCCGGGGCTGACCGGCGATGAGCTGCTGCGCCGCATTCGCGCCGAGGCGCCGGAGGTTCCCATCGTGGTGACCAGCGGCTTCGGCGCCACCTCCCTCGCCCAGCTCCGGCGGGAGGGCGCCGACGCGGTGCTTCCCAAGCCCTTCACCGCCCGCGATCTGCTGCAAACCCTGGGCGGCCTGCTCGACGGAACCCGGGCGGCGCCGGGCGCCTGACCGAGGACCGCGGAAGACCCGCGGTCCGTTCTCGGCCGGCGATTCGCGGGACCTCGTCATCGGGCGCTCGGGGGCGACTCGCCGGGGCGCTCTCCCGGCGTCGCGCATAGAATGCCCGCTCTTGGCCGTCCATCCGCTGGTCACCTTCCGGGGCGTCAGATTCGCCGGACGGGGCTCCGGCGGACCGGCGGTCCCGTATCCTTCACGGCATGAGCGATCTCACTCCCACCCCAGCCGAGAGCTCCAGTGGCCCCCCGGGGCAGGTCGGTCCCTATCGGCTGAAGTCGCAGCTGGGCGCTGGCGGCATGGGGGAGGTCTACCGGGCCTTTGACGCGCGCCTGGATCGCTCGGTGGCCATCAAGCGGGTGCGCGCCTCGTTCACTCGCGAGGGGCGGGAGCGCGAGCGTTTCTGGCGCGAGGCCAAGTCCATCGCCCGACTCCGCCACCCGGCGATCGTCGAGGTGTTCGACATCGTCGAAGAGCACGACGGCGGCTGGATCGTGATGGAGCTGATCGAGGGCGTGACCCTGCAGGAGGCGGTCTGCCAGGGCCCGCTGCCGGTCGATCAGGCCCTCGGGCTCTTTCTCGAGCTGGCCGGCGCCCTCGCCGAAGCCCACGGTCACGGCATCCTGCATCGCGACCTCAAGGCCGAGAACGTGATGATCGACTCTCACGGCGGGGCCAAGCTTCTCGACTTCGGCCTGGCCCACACCCTCGAGGAGCAGGGGCTCTCCCGGCTGACCGCCAAAGACCGCATCCTCGGCACTCCGGAGGCCATGTCCCCCGAGCAAGCGACGGGCGGAACCCTCGACGCCAGATCCGACCTCTTCTCCCTGGGTTCGCTGCTCTATCGCACCGTGACCGGCGCGTCTCCCTTCGCCGCCGACAACCCGCTGCACGCCCTGCAGAAGGTCGCCTTCGCCGATTTCGAGGATCCGCGCTCCCTGCGCTCGGACCTGCCCGAGGGGCTGTGCCGGCTGCTCGAGCGCCTGCTGCAGAAAGATCCCGCCCAGAGGCCTCAAAGCGCCGCCCAGCTCGAGGCCGATCTCGGCGAGCTGATCCGTCCGGGCAGCTCCAGCGCCTCGGCTCCGGCCATGGTCCATCTGCCCCGCCGAAGCGCGGCGGGGCAGATGGACACCGCCGCGCCGGGCCGGCGCCACGAATCGGCGACCCTGCTCGAGATCCCGTCGACCCAGGACACCGTCACCACCCTGGGCGAGCGCCGCCAAATCACCATCCTGCAGTGCGAGATCAGCCGAGACGCGGGCTCCCAGGAGCCCCAGGGGGCCCTCGATCCCGAGGAGTGGATCGAGCTGAAGCCGCGGCTCGACTCGCTGATCGCCTCGGTGCTCGAGGCCATGGACGGCAGCCTCGGTCAAACCCTCGACCAGGGCTATCTGCTCTATTTCGGCCTGCCCAAGGCGCGGGAGGACGACGCCAGGCGCGCCGTTTACGCCGC
>JBCCLG010001150.1:0-1763 GCA_039027015.1 Acidobacteriota bacterium
GGAAGGCGCCCTCGCTCGAGGCGGTGAGAACGCCGGCGGTGGCGAGGACGTTGGCCCACTTGGCGGCGTCGGCCTCGGAGCACGCCGCGTCCTCGAAGTCGGGTGGAGCGCACAGGCTGCGGGCGGCGCCCAGGATCCCCGAGGCCGCTTCGAGGCGGGCCCTATCGCCCACCACCCAGCCCTCGAGCCGCAGCGCCGGCCGCGCGGCCGTGCGGGCCGGATCCCGCCGCAGGGTGATCTCGATCCGCAGCCGGTCGCCCGGAACGGAGAGCCCCCAGAAAGCCCCGTCGCCGCTCGCCGCGGTGAGCCGCTCGATCACCCGGCCGCCGGCGTCGCGCACGAGGGCGTGCTCGCCGTGCTCGAGGGCGAGGCGCCAGCGCGGCTTGAGAAAGGCCGCCCCCGGCGAGGCGAGGTCGCGTGCGAGGGTCCATCGAGGCGCCTCCTCGCCGCGTCGCGGCCGCTGGCGGAATCTCTCGGGCTCGGCTCTCCAGCCTCGGTTCTCAAACTCGCCGACCCGCGCGGCGTTCGCCGGACCCTCGCCGCGCTGCGGGATCTCGCGGGCCGAACCAGGCTCCGGAGAGAGGAGCGCGGCCGCGACTCCGGCCACCAGGAGGACAAGGGCCGCTCGAGGCGTTGCGCACGGTCTTTCCATGGCGTGACTCTATATCTAGGGCCGCCAGACGTGACATCCAGGGGCGCCGGACATGCAGGACCGCCCGGCCGAGGCTTAGGGAGCCAGCGCCGAGATCAGTGGATCTGCACCGGGAGAGTCTCGGCGGGCTCTAGATCTTCGTTGGGCAGGTCCGGAACGGCCAGCGCTTCGGCGATCCACTCCAGGCGCCTCGCCACACCCCGGGCGCTCTCGGGCCTTTTCGATGGATCGGACGCCAGCAGCTGATCGATGAGCTTGCGCAGCGGCCGCGGAATTTCGTCGGGCAGGGGCTGATAGCGCCCGGCCAGGGTGGCGGCGAGGCGCGCCGGCAGGGTGGCGGCGGCGAACGGGCTGCGGCCGCACAGGCAGAAATAGAGCACCGAACCGAGGGCGAAGAGGTCGCCGTGGCGCGTGTGCGGATCGCCGATCAGGCACTCGGGCGGCGTGTAGCCGGGCGTTCCGAAGATTCTTTCGCCGCCGCTCTCCTCGGCGTCGTCGGCCAGGCTGGCGAGACCGAAGTCCGTGACCTTGATGGCGCCGCCGGACGCCAGCAGGATGTTGGCGGGCTTGATGTCGCGGTGCAGCCAGCCGTCCCCGTGGGCGGTCTCGAGGGCCCGGGCCACCGCGCGGGCCAGGTTCACCGCCGGGCGCAGCTCGAGGGGGCCGCGCTCGAGGCGGGTGGCGAGGCTCTCGCCGTCCACCAGCTCCATGACCAGGAACGGCAGGCCCTCGGCCATGCCGGTGTCGTAGATCTTGACGATATTCGGATGGTCGAAGCGGGCCAGCGCGGAGCCTTCGTGGAGGGCGTGATGCTGGCCGCTTTCGCGCTGCGGGCGGTAGGTGACGGGGTCGAGAATCTTGATCGCCACCTGCCGCTCCAGGCGAGGATCAACCCCCGCTAGAACCACTCCCATGGCGCCGCGCCCCACCACCCGATGGGCTTCGTAGCGGTCGACAGCGGCGGGTGAGGTCAGGTCACCGGTGCGCACCAGGCGACCGAGCTGGGTTTCGCTCGCGGACTGCGGCCTGTCGGCGGGCAGCAGGCGGGAGAGCCGAAAGACGATCTCCTCGCACTCGAAGGGCTTGGCCAGGTAGTCGCCGGCCCCGCGCC
>JBCCLG010001151.1:0-1755 GCA_039027015.1 Acidobacteriota bacterium
CGGCACTCGAACCTACGTGTACGAGCAGGTCACCCTCGGAGGCGTCGAGGGCGCCCTGTCCGACGCCCAGGGCAGCGCCTACATCTGGCTTCGGATGTTCGTATGGCACGAGGAAGACACCTTCTACCGCCTGACCGTGACCTCCGGTGTCGACGAGGTGGACGACGCGCCGCCGCCGTCGCCTGAGCTTTTCGGCCAGCTGGTGACGGCGTCGCTCAGCTGAATCCGCCCGCTCGGCGCGCATCCCCCGCAGCAGCCCTCGAACCACTGGAATGAAATCCAGGAGTCCTCAGCGAAAATGAGCTCGACCTACGTTCACGGCTACGATCCCAGCGAGAGCACCCGGCTCCAGGACCAGGCGGCGACTCTCGTGGACCTCCTGCATGCGGACACTCTCTTCCCCGAAGGCAGCCGGATCCTCGAGGCCGGCTGCGGGGTCGGGGCACAAACGGTGACGCTGGCGCGCAGCAGCCCGAAGGCCCGCATCACCTCGATCGATATCTCCGAGGCGTCTCTCGTCGAGGCCGAGAGAAGGGTCCGATCCGAGGGACTCTTAAACGTCACGTTCCAGCAGGGCGACCTCTTCGATCTCCCCTTCGAGCCCGAATCGTTCGACCACCTCTTCGTCTGCTTTGTGCTCGAGCACCTCCCGGAACCGGCGAAGGCCATCCAGGCGCTGTCGAAGTTTCTCAGGCCGGGCGGGACGGTCACCGTCATCGAGGGGGATCACGGCTCGACCTTCTTCCATCCCTATAGCCCGGCTGCGCGCGGGGCTATCGACTGCCAGGTCACGCTGCAGAAAAGAGCGGGGGGCAACGCCAATATCGGCCGGGAGCTCTTCCCGCTCCTGAGCGGCGCCGGCCTCGATCGCGTGCGGGTCTCGCCTCGGATGGTCTACGTCGACGCGAGTCGCCCGGAGCTGGTCGAAGGGTTCACCCGCAGAACCTTCACGGCGATGATCGAGGGCGTTCGCCAGCCGGCGCTCGACGCCGAGCTGATCGACCGCGAGAGCTTCGATCTGGGGATTCGCGACCTCCACAGAACGACCGAGGCCGACGGCGTTTTTAGCTACACCTTCTTCAAGGCCTTCGCGAGAAAGAGCGCGGCGGCCTAAAGAAGGAGGGGGATCCTCGAGGGCCCGGCGACTCCTGACGCCGCCGGGCCCGTCATCACTTCAGCGCGAGGATCAGCGCAGTGCCATGGCGTGCTCGCCGTCGCTTACCGGGCACTGGGCGCCGTGGTCTTCTCCCGCCGGCGCGATGACCTGCCAGGTCACGGCGCTTCCGGGCGAAATAGGGAAGTCCGCGTAGCTTGTTCCGGCCGGCGCGATTTCACCGTTGACCTTATAAACCCAGAACGGGTTCCCGGCCTCGTTGTTGGGCGCGGCGTAGTACTTCCCGCCGTCGATCGTGAAGCTGACCAGGATCCGCTTGTCGAATTCCGAGCCGTCTTCAAAGGAGTAGTAGCCGGCGGAGGCGCCCGCTTCCACCAGGTCCGCGACGGTCTCGCCGTCGAAATACAGCGGGCCGAGGCCCCTGGCGTAGGGGTACCCCGAGGGATTGCTCGGATCGCCGCTGTAATAGATGGTCAGCGCGCTGGCGGTTTCGCTGACGGCCCGTGCGCCGGTTTGGGCGGCGGTCTGCTCTACGACGTTCTGCAGCAGACGGACCGCCTGGCGATAGGCCGAGAGCGGGCGGACGACGCCGTACCCGTTCGTCGAGTTGGTGCTGGCGCCGATCAGAACGCGGCGCAGCA
>JBCCLG010001152.1:0-1754 GCA_039027015.1 Acidobacteriota bacterium
GACCGTAGGATTCCTTGAACTCCTCAAATTCGCTGTCGTCGAGCAGGCAGGCCAGCACGTCGCGCACGTCGTAGGGGCGCGAGCGGTCCAGCTCGAGCAGGCCGTAGATATCCGAAGGGTCGTGGCGCGGAGGCAGGGGCTCCCGGCGCGCGAAGGGCGCCTTGGGGGCGCTGGCGAGCTGGGTGATCTTGTTGCGGATCTTCTCGAGGCACGCCTGGTCGGTTTCGTGGCGATGGTCGACGACCCCCGAGAGGTCGCACTGCACCTCGGCGCCGCCCAGGGACTCGCCGTCGATGCGTTCGCCGATCGCCGCCTGCACCAGGTGAGAGCCGGCCAGAAAAATCGACCCCGTGCCCTCGACGATGTGCGACTCGTCGCTCATGATCGGCAGATAGGCGCCGCCGGCCACGCAGGAGCCCATGATCGCCGCCATCTGGAAGATGCCTTCCGCCGACAGGCGGGCGTTGTTGTAGAAAACGCGCCCAAAGTGCTCCTTATCGGGAAAGATCTCGTCCTGCATGGGCAGAAAGACGCCCGCGGAATCGACCAGATAGAGGATCGGAAGCCGGTTTTCGAGGGCCATCTCCTGGGCGCGCAGGATTTTCTTGCAGGTGATCGGGAACCAGGCTCCGGCCTTGACCGTCGCGTCGTTGGCCACCACCAGCACCTCGCGGCCGTCGATGGTGCCCGTACCGCACACCACGCCGGCCGACGGCGCGCCGCCGTACTCGCCGTACATGCCTTCGCCGATCCAAAGGCCCCACTCGAGGAAGCTGCCCGCGTCGAGCAGGGTCGCGACCCGCTCCCTGGCGAGCAGCTTGCCGCGGGCCTTTTGCTTGGCCTGGGATTTTTCGCCGCCGCCCTGGCGGATGACCTCGGCGCGCTGCTCGAGCTCGACCAGGCGCTCCTGCCAGGCCTGCACCTTGCGGTCCCAGGCGTCGTTTTTCTGGATCTTTGCGGTGAGATGCGTCACGGGGTACCTCCGCGCCGAATTATAGGAGCCCGGGACCCCGAGGTGAACGCGCCGGGGTCGCGGCGAGCGAAGTTCCGGGCTAGCATCCGGCTCACGAGAGGCACACCAGGAGGCGACCCGTGGGGACAGAGATCCAGAGGAGCACGATCCAGGTCACCGTATTGGCCTTTGCCACCGCCAGCGACCTGGTCGGCGAAGGTCCGCAAACCGTGGAGATCGATGAGGGATCGAGGCTCTCGGACCTGCGGCGCCTGCTGACCGAACGCCACCCGGAATTTGAGGCGCTCTGGCCGCGTCTCGCGGTGGCCGTGGGCGGCGCCATCACCACGGCGGACCCCGAGCTCCGAGACGGCGTGGAGGTGGCGCTGCTGCCGCCGGTCTCCGGGGGCTTGACGGCAGGCGGTTCGGCGGCCACCGCGGAGCCCCGCGCCGTCCTTGTCCGCGGCGCCATCGATCTCGGCGCCGTGGAGCGCCGGGTGGTCCACGAGGAGTGCGGCGCGGTGCTCCTCTTCGTGGGCGCGGTGCGCAACAGTCACGAGGGGCGAGGCGTGGCGGCCCTCACCTACACCGCCTACGAGTCCATGGCCACCGAACGTCTCGAGCGCATCGTCGAGGAGCTGGAGGCTCGGGACGAGGGCAGCAGCCGGCGCGTGCGGGTGGCCATCGTCCACCGCCTGGGCGAGGTCCGTGTGGGCGAAGCGAGCGTGGCGATCGCCGTTTCGTCACCGCACCGCGACGCGTGCTACGCCGCCAGCCGCACGGCCCTCGAGCGGCTCAAGAA
>JBCCLG010001153.1:0-1751 GCA_039027015.1 Acidobacteriota bacterium
CCTCGTCGATCGCGGCCTTCACTTCGACCCCGTGCTGGTCGACGGTTTCATGGCCTGCCACGAAGACTTCGAGCGCGTACAGAAGCGCATGATGGACAGCCTGGAGCCTGCGGCGCAGTCCGCGAGCCATTAACGCCGGCCAGCCCTGGCGGAACCGCAGGAGAACCCCCGTGAGCCATGACTTCGTGGATCGCGACCGGCTGGTCGCCCACCTCGACGACCTCTTGGCGTCGGACCAAAAAGACTACTGCCCCAACGGCCTGCAGGTGGAGGGCCGCCGCGAAATTCGACGGCTCGTGACGGCGGTTTCTTCCTGCGAGAAGCTTTTTGAGGAGGCGGCGGCGCTCGAGGCCGACGCGGTGATGGTGCACCACGGGCTGTTCTGGCAGGGCATGTCGCCGAATCTCGTCGGCGTCCAGTACCGCCGCGTCAAGGCCCTGATCGAAGGCGGCATGAGCCTGATCGCCTACCATTTGCCTCTCGATCGCCATGGGGAGATCGGCAACAACGCCCTCGCCGCGCGCGAGGGCTTCAGGCTGGCGAGAATCGAGCCTTTCGCCATCAACCAGGGGCAGCCCATCGGGTTCAAAGGGATCTTCCCCGAGCCGATTTCAGCGAGCGAGCTAGTGCGGCGCTGCGAGAGCTTCTACGAGCAGGCGCCGCTCACCTTTCTTGAGGGCCCTGACTCCGTGCGCACCTTGGGAATCGTGAGCGGCGGCGCCCAGCGAGACTTCTACCAGGCGGTTGAAGAAGGTCTCGACGCTTTCATCACCGGCGAGGTCAGCGAGTGGGTGATGAACATCGCCAGGGAGACCGGCACCCACTATTTGGCGGCCGGTCACTACGCGACCGAGCGGTGCGGCATCCGCAGGCTCGGAGAACACGTGGGCGAAAGGTTCGGCGTCGACGTGCGCTTCGTCGACATCCCGAACCCGGTCTAGATCCGCCGCCCTCCCCTGCTCTCTTAGAGACCCGGCGCGGTCGCTGCGCCGCTCGCCGCGCTCTGGGCCGTCTCCTCCAGCTCGGCGGCGGCCTGCTGCGCCGCCAGCACCTCGGCAGGCACCGCGATCGGAACCGCCGGATCGCCGAGAAGGTTGTAGGTCTCGCGAAACATGCGGCTTCTAAGCTGCCCCTTGGCGCGCTGCAGGGCTTCGCCCACGGTCGCGCCAGGTCGGGTCAACTCATCGAAGATCACGGTGCCCCAACGGACCTTCGGGCTGTTGCGCCACGACGCCGCGATCACGCCGATGGCGCCGCGGTCCTCCAAGCGAAGGAATTTCTCGCCGATGGAGTCGGCCGTCGGGTGGTCGAAGGGCGCGGAGTAGCAGGTCAGCGAAACGATCACCGGCAGCTTCTTGGAAGGCGGCAGCTTGTCGAGGTCATCGAGCGTGAAAAGGTCGTGATTCTTGGCGATATCCGGCGGCCCGGTTCGCCAAATGTATCGGCCGCCGTGACCGATAAAGTGGACCATCAGCTGCCCGCTGCCGAGCGAGTTCAGAAGATCGGCCGTGTGCTGCTCGTTGCTGACCTCCGTGGAGGCGGGATAGATCTTCTGCGGCAAAAAGCCCTCGCCCGAGAGCTTGTCAGCTAACTGGTCGCTGCGCTTCTGAAAGATCGACTGCTCGTTGGTGACCAGCAGCACCCCCGATCAGGTGTCGATCCTTGCGATTTGCCAGGGCAGCTCGATTGCGTTCCGCGCCGCTGCCGAACTGGACGGTGTTCATGCGCTTGCCACCATTGCGGGCCATTAC
>JBCCLG010001154.1:0-1750 GCA_039027015.1 Acidobacteriota bacterium
CGGCTTCGCCCCGCGGATCCTCCGCCCGCCGGCGCAGCGGCAGGGCGCGCTCGAAATAGGCGCGGGCGCGGGCGGTTTCGCCCAGCTTAAGGTAGGTGAAACCCAGGTTGTTGAGCGTGGCGGCGCGGATCCTCGGGTCCCCGAGGGTCTCCTGAATCTCGAGGGCGCGCTCAAACCCGTCCAGAGATTCCTGATAACGCCCGAGCAGGCGCTGGGCCGAGGCGAGATTTCCCAGCGTCCTCGAGCGCCCGCGCAAATCGTCCTCGGGCTGAAAGACGAGCAGCGACTCGAGGCGCCGGACGGCGCTTCCGAGGTCGCCGGCGCGGTAGTCGAGACCGCCGAGATTGTTGAGCAGCTTGGCTATGACGGACCGATCGTCGTGGGCGCGGGCCATCGCGAGGGCGACTTCGTAGCGCGATCGCGCGGCCGCGGCATCGCCCTGCAGTTGGGAGATGAAGCCGATGTTGAGAAGAGCGCGCGCCTCGGCGGGCTCATCGCCCAACTCTCTAAAGATCTCGAGGCTGCGCTCGAAGGCCGAGAGCGAAGCGTCGAGTCGCCGGCCGCGCTGCAGGGCGTTGGCCAGCAGGTGGTGGGCCTCGGCGAGGGCGTGGGGAGGACCGCTTTGCCGGCGGCGGTCGATCGCCCGGCGCAGCAGCCCGAGCCCCCGCTCGCCTTCGCCGAGATCGGCCGCCACGTGCCCGGCGCAGGCCAGGGCGCGGGCCGCATCGCGCTCGAGTCCCGCCTGTTCGTAGAGCGCCGCGGCCTGCTCGAAGGCGTCGGCGGCCTCGAGCCTCGATTCGGGCGTGTCCGCGGCGAAGGCGTGGGTTGCGCGGCTCCACGCCTGGTCCCCGGGCCAGCGCGCCGAGTCGGGATCGGCCAGTCGCCAGCGAACGCCGACGGCGCCGCGCCTCCGCGCCTTGATCTCCACCCGATATCCGGGGCCGGGCGGCAGCACCAGGCGCTCCGGCTCGCGGAAGCCCAGGGGCTGATCCGCCAGGAGGGTCTCGGACTCGGATTCCGGGGTCACCCGGAGGAGCACGTCGGTGTCGAGCTGGTCGACCTCCAGGAGGATGAACGAGTCGTGGGGGGCCGCCGCCAGCTCGAGCCGGACCGTCTGCCCGGCCGCCACCACGTAGCGGCGGGTTCGATCCGGTTCGAGGGACGGCTCGGCGACGAGCGCGGCGCTGTTCAGCACGCACAGCAGCAGAAGGGAACGGGCCTTCACCCTGAGACAATTCCTTCGCGGTCTTCGTCCGTCGCGCTGCTGGAGAATGAATGAACCTCGAGCGGTGCGACGGAGCGTCTGGAGGATTGAGCCGCGAGCGCCGACGCCCGGGCTGGACGCCCCGAGTTTACCTGCCGCGTCAGGAGGCGTTCGGGGCCGCTCTCGCAGGCGCCCTCGGAGACCGACTCGGGAGGCATTTTTATGAAAGCCCGGTAAAAAAGCCGCCACAAGCGAAAAAGTCGCGCATTTCAGGCTCGTTTCGGCTAATCTTGAGGCGGGAGCACAACTCTCGGTAGCTCGTGCCGTTTCGGCCCAGCGCCCGAGATTCTCCGCTTCGGATTCCGGCGTTCGGGATCCAGATCGACAAGACAGTGTCCCGGAAGGAATCCAGGTTCGCCAGAGACAGCTTGATTTCGAGAATCGGATCCGCTTCACCCGGAGCGAAGCCGCGAAATTAGACACTCAGACCTCTGAGGCTCCCAACCCTCCAGCGAACGAGACCCGACCTCGAAAGCACTGTGCGAC
>JBCCLG010001155.1:0-1749 GCA_039027015.1 Acidobacteriota bacterium
GCGTCGTAGTCGGCGGTGCCGAAGCCGGTGGTCGTCAGGATGCCCGATACCTGGAAGAGGCTGTCGAGAAAGGCTCTCGGCGTCCCGCCCCCCTCTCCGTAAACCCCGGCGCTCACGAGATCCCAGGTGATCAGGAAGCTGACGCCGAAGATCAGGCCCAGGTAGATCCGGAACTCCACGTCGGCGAGAAGGCTGCGCCAGCCGCCGAGGCGGCGGAGCCCGAAATACAGCGAAAAGTTGGCCCCGGCCATCACCATGAAGACCACCACGATGATCTCGACCCACGGTGAGTCGAAGGATCCCACCGACGCGTTGCGCGGCGAGAAGCCCCCGGTCGAGAGAGTCGAGAAGGTGTGGGTCAGCGCGTTGTAGAGGTCGAGTCCGGCCAGGAGCAGCAGGACGACCTGAACGAGGGAGAGGAGGAGGTAGATCTTCCACAGGACCGCGGCGGTCTCGTGGACCTTGGGATGCAGGGTTTCCGCCGTTGGGCCCGGCACCTCGAGCCTGTAGAGGAAGCGAGCGCCCGCGCCCAGCTCCGGGAGCAGGGCCACAAAGAGCACGATGATCCCCATGCCGCCGAGCCACTGGGTGAAGGAGCGCCAGAAGAGGATCCCGCGCCCGTTCGATTCGATGTCCCCCATCACCGAGGCGCCGGTGGTGGTGAAGCCCGAAGCCGACTCGAAGAGCGCGTCCGCCGGCGAGCTGAAGGTGCCGGTCAGCAGATAGGGTAAGGCGCCGAAGAGGGAGGCTAGGACCCAGCCTCCGACCACGATCAAGAAGCCCTCCCGGCGGTAGAGCTGGCCGTCGCCGCGGCCGAGATAGATCAGGCAGCCGCCGCACAGGGCGGTGAGCGCCGAGGTGGCGACGAAGGCGCCCACCGCCGCGTACTCGGCGTAGATCAGGGCGCAGGCGGCCGGCAGCAGCTCGGCGGCCGCGAGCACCAGAAGCAGGCGCCCCAAGAAGCGCAGCGGCGGCCGGTAATTCACGCCTCCCCCGGCCGTCCGCCGAGGCCGCTCACGCCCGCGGCCTCGTCGGCTCGCGCCCCGGGAAGAGGAGCTGAACCGTCGGCAGATGCTCGTCCTGCACGAAGAGCACGATGGTGTCGCCGACCTCGAGGCGGTCTCCGCCGCGCGGCACGAAGACCTTTTTGCCGCGCACCACGGCGCCCACGATCATCCCCCGCGGAGGCCTGATCTCGGCCAGGCTGCAGCCGGCCGCCGGGCTGGCGGAGGCCAGGGTGCGCTCGAGAATCTGCGCCGAGCCGCGGCGCAGGGAGGCGATGTTGGGGCTGTATCCGCCGTCGATATAGCGCTGGATCCGCTCGGCGGCGAGGCGCCTCGGGGAGACCGCTCGAATCTTGCCTAGCCGGTTCCAGAGCTGGGTCGTCTCGGTGCGCTGCACGAGGGTGATCACCTTCTCGATCCCGAGCTCGTCGGCCAGCAGGCTGGCCAGCAGATTGCGCTCGTCGTTGCCGGTGACCGCCACGAAAGCCCGCGCTTCGGCAACCCGCTCGGCGCGCATCAGCGCGATATCGGTGGCGTCGCCGTGGATCACGTCGAGCTCGGGCCTCTGCGCCGACAGGCTCTCGGCCGCGCCGCGGTCGCGCTCGATGATCTGCACCTGATCGACCTTGTCCAGCAGGCTCCTCGCCAGGGTGAAGCCGGTTTGCCCGCCGCCGGCGATCACCACCCGGCCGTGCAGCTGTGCCCGGCCGGCGATCAGCCTCTCGACCCGGTCCGTGGCGTCGGA
>JBCCLG010001156.1:0-1747 GCA_039027015.1 Acidobacteriota bacterium
CTGCCCGCCGGCTCGGTGACCGCGGTCGTGGGCCTCTCGGGTTCGGGAAAGACCTCCCTTTTGAGGCTTCTCACCGCCCTCGAGTCGCCGCAGGAGGGAGAGATTCGGCTCGACGGCGTTCCTCTGGCGGATCTCGAGCTCCACCGGCTGAGGCGCAATCTCGCCGTGGTGTGGCAGGAGGTGGCCCTGGTGCGCGGCAGCTTCTACGCCAATCTGGTGATGGGCTGCGAGGGCGAGCCGGAAGCCGGACGCGTCGAGAGGGCGATTCGGGTCTGCGGCCTCGAGCAGCTGGTGAGCGAGCTGCCGGAGGGATTGGAAACGCCGGTGGCGGAATTTGGGTCGACCCTGTCGGCGGGTCAGCGCCAGCGGGTGGCCCTGGCGCGCGCGCTGCTGCGCAACGCGCCGATCGTGCTGCTCGACGAGGCGACCGCCAACATAGACGCTCTCACGGAGCGCCGGGTGCTCGAGGGGCTGCTGGCCGAGACCCGAGAGAGCACCGTGGTCTTCGTCACCCACCGGCTCTCGACGGCGGCCCTGGCCGAGAGAATCTGCGTGCTCGAGCAGGGCCTATTGGTGGGTCTTGGAGGCCACGAAAGTCTGCTTCGCAGCTGCGAGCCCTACCGCCGGATGGTCGAGGCAGCGGACCGAGGAAAGGAGAGTCGATGAAAGAAGGCTCGGAGCGTCGCCCGCCTCGGCTGCCCGACCTGCGAGTGCGCTCGCCCGTGGGCTTCTGGCTCAGGCGATATCTTTTGTGGCTCACTCTCCTGGTGCTCGGCGGGCTCGCCGCCTCGGGGGCCGCGGTCGTGGAGCGCTGGAATATCAACGTGAGCTCCGGCCCGCTCTCGGGGTCTGTCAGCGAGCCTCCTTCTTGAGCGACTCCGCCGCCACGCCCGAGCCGGTGCCGCCGCGCCTCTACGAGGAACGGCCGCTGTGGCTCAACGAGCGGCTGCGCGACGTCGACGGGACGGGCGTTCAGGTGGCGGTGGTCGACAGCGGATACGCCGCGCGGCCCCGCGACCCGCGGGTGGTGGCCGGTGCCGGGTTCGTTGCGCCGTCAGAGGGACTCAGGCTGCTCGAGTCTCGCGACGACGTCGACCGCATCGGCCACGGCACCGCCGCCAGCGAGATCATCCTCGGGCTCGCTCCCGGAGCCCGCCTTCTGCCTTTGCGCGTTTTTGGAGACCGACTGGAAACCTCGCCCGAGGTGATCGCCGCGGCCGTCGATCACGCGATCGAGCGCGGCGTCGACGTGGTGAACCTCAGCCTGGGCAGCACCTCGCCCTCGGCGCGGCAGCCCCTTCTGCGGGCCTGCGAGCGCGCCGCCCGGGCGGGCCTTCTGGTGGTGTCGGCCGCCCCGCGGGGCGCGGGCGAGGTCTATCCGGCGTCCTTCGATTTGGCGCTGGGCGTCACGGCCGCTCGCTTCGGCAACGTCTTTGACTTCGCCCTCGGAGGAGAAGGGGAGGCGGAGCTGGTGGCCCAGGGAGTCCGCCGGCTGACGTGGCGGGGCGAGGCCGTCGTGCGCCGGGGATCGAGCGTCGCAGCTCCCCACATCACGGGTCTGATAGCTCTTCTGCGGCAGGAGTTCCCGGGCGCTGCGCTGTCGATGATCCGCAGGCTGCTGGCCGAGCTTGCCGGCGCCGCGGGGCAGCGTTTGGGCTTGCCGCAGCCAAACGAAGGAGGTTGAGGGTTTTCTCGGAAGGTATGTTACATTGGTACTTCGGTAACAAATGGCGAAGCTAACCGAGGA
>JBCCLG010001157.1:0-1741 GCA_039027015.1 Acidobacteriota bacterium
GCCGGCTCGGCGATCGCCGCGACGGTGGGCGCCGCAACCTGGCCTCCGTTGTAGAGCGGCCAAGGTTCATCGAGCATCACGGCCATGGCGAGAGCCGGATTCTCGACCGGCGCAAAGCCCACGAAGCTGGCGATGTAGCGGTTGGCGGCGTAGCCCTTGCCGCCGATCGATTTTTGCGCCGTGCCGGTTTTGCCCGCCACCCGGTAGCCCGGCAGGGCCGCGCGTTTGGCCGTGCCCTCGGTGACCACGGCCTCGAGGATGCTGCGAATGTGGCGCACCGAGGACGGGGAGATCGGCCGGCCGGCGACCTTGCGGTGGGGCTCTTTTTCTCCGGGCGCGGCGCCGACCGACGACACCACGTAAGGCTCGAGCAGGCGGCCGCCGTTGGCGATCGCTGCGAAGGCGTTGGTGAGCTGCAGGGAGGTGATCGAGACCCCCTGGCCGAAGGAGATGTAGGCCGGGCTGAGGTTCGACCAGCTGCCCAGCGGCCGCAGCTGCCCGGCGCTCTCGCCCGGCAGATCGATGCCGGTGGCTTCGCCGAAGCCGAAGGCCCGAATGGTCGAGTGGAAGCGCTCGATGCCGGCCGCCTGGCCGAGCAGGATGGCGCCGACGTTGGAGGACTTGGCCAGAATCTGGCGAACGGTGAGGTCGCCGAACGGCTTGTGGTCGTTGATCCGCCGCCCGGCCAGCACGATGCCGCCCTGGCCGCAGAAGTAGACCTTGAGCGGATCCACCGCCTTGGCCTCGAGGGCGGCGGCCAGGGTCACCATCTTGAAGGTCGAGCCGGGCTCGTAGGCGTCGACCACCGGGCGGTTGCGCTGCTGCTCGGCGGTGGCTTCGCCGAAGCGGTTGGGGTCGAAGGTCGGGTAGGAGGCCATGGCCAGGACGCCGCCGGTATGCGGATCGAGCATCAGCACATGGCCGCTCTTGGCGCCGCTGGACCGAACGGCCTTCGCCAGCTCGCGCTCGGCGAGGTACTGCAGGCTGGCGTCCAGGGTCAGGTGGAGGTCATCGCCCGGCCGCGCCTCCGACTGATCGAGGTTGGGAAAGAGCACCCGGCCGTTCAGGCCATCGAGCATCACCGTGCGCCGACCCTGCTCGTGGGCGACGGTGCTGTCGAAGCGGTACTCGAGACCGGCCAAGCCGTGGTTGTCGATCCCGACGTAGCCGAGGACCTGGGCGGCCAGACCGCCGAAGGGGTAATAGCGCTTCGATTCCGGCATCAGGTCGATGCCCGGCAGCTTCATCTCCCGCACCGCCTGGGCGCGGGCGGGATCGACCTTGCGCTCGATCCACACGAAGCCGCGATCGGTGTCGATGCGCGAGCGCACCCGCTGCTCGGAGATCCCGAGAGCGGCGGCCAGGTCGGCGGCTACGGCGTCCTTATCTTCAATGCCAGGCGGATAGGCGGCGATCGAGTGGGTCTCTATCGAGACCGCCAGCTGCCGGCCCTTGGCGTCGTAGATCGTGCCGCGGGGCGCGTCGAGAACCACCACCCGGCGCTGCTGCTCCTCGGCCTTGGCGACGTAGTGTTCGTAGCGATCCACCTGCAGCCAGTAGAGGCGCGCCACCACGGCCAGGATCAACGCGCCCACCAGAAAGCAGGTCACCATCAGCCGGCCCTGATGCCGGTGGGCCTGGGGGGCCGGGGGAATAGCGCTCGGGGAGGTCACGGCACGAGCTCGCGGTAGAAGACGGTTTGATCGAGGCTGGGCGGGCGCATCTTCAGCTCGCGACCCGC
>JBCCLG010001158.1:0-1737 GCA_039027015.1 Acidobacteriota bacterium
CGCCGATGGCCGCGGCGCTGATCAGCACCTGCAGTCCGCCCAGCCCCAAAATCGGACCGCGCATGCGCCACAGCTTGGTGGGCTCCAGCTCGAGTCCGATGAGAAAAAGCATCAGGACGACGCCAAACTCCGCGAAGTGCAGCACGTCGTGTCCCTCATCGCCCACCAGGCCCAGGGCGGAGGGGCCGATGATGACCCCGGCGATCAGATACCCGAGCACCGAGCCGAGACCCAGCCGCTTGGCCACGGGAACCGAAACCACTGCGGCGCTCAGATAGACGAAGGCCTGAAAAAAGAAGCCTTCACCGCCCATGACGCGCCCTCCATTGGGCCTTTTGCGGGCCTCGCGACGCCGGCAAGCGCTCCGGGGCCTGCCTCGCAGGCGCTTCTGGACCCGCGACGGGCAGGGGCAGGAACACGGGCGATCCAGACGAATTCGCCATGTCTCGATTGTATGCCCGCGGCGGCGTCAGGCCTCGGGCGGAAGGCGGAACTTTACGCCGGCTTCACGCCTCCGATCCCCTGAGGATCTCCAGGCGATTGGCCGGCGCGTCGGGGGACAGAAAGTCCGGAATGGTGCTCTCTGTTCTGCGCGGCCGGCTTAAAAAAGAGACCGGCCATTCCGCGACCCGCTCTTTTTTGACGTGGGAATAGCACCCGGGCCTGGGCTCATCGATGAACTCGCGCTGGAGAATCAGAGCGAGGGGCGCCTGGGCACCCTCTTGATCCGCCGACCACTCGAGCGCCGCCGCATAGGAGTCGAAGGCGTAGAAGTAGTCGTTGCCCTCTTCCGCGTCTTCGGCGCCATCGCGCAGGTGCATCCACACTCGATACTCGAGCACCTCATCCCACACCAGACCTCCGCCGGCGCACGCGCGGGCGTCGTAGGACCCCACCTTTTGACTGTCCAGAACCGCCGGATACGCGCCGGCCGCGCCTCGAACTCCCATCGCATCCTCCAGGGCCCGCGGAGAGGGTTCGCCCGGTAGCCCTCCCAGCAAAGTTGAGGGAGAGCGGAGGCAAGAAATCGCCCCCGCATCGGGTCTGCCGCCGGCTTTACTGCTCGAAGAGCGACGCGTACTGGCCGTAGCCCTCGGCCTCGAGCTGGTCCACGGGGATAAACCGCATGGCCGCCGAGTTCATGCAATAGCGCTTGCCCGTGGGGGCCGGGCCGTCGTTGAAGACGTGACCCAGGTGGGAGTCACCGTTCTTGGAGCGCACCTCGGTACGCGGCACGAGAAGCTTGAAGTCCTTCTTGGTGACGATGTTCTCGGCCTCGAGGGGCTGTGTGAAGCTCGGCCACCCGGTTCCGGATTTATATTTGTCGAGGGAGCTGAAGAGAGGCTCGCCCGACACCACGTCCACGTAGATGCCGTGCTTTTTATTGTCCCAGTACTCGTTGCGGAACGGCGGCTCGGTGCCGTCTTTCTGCGTGACCTCGTACTGAAGCGGCGTCAGACTCTCCTTGAGTTCCGCGTCGCTCGGCTTGTCGTAGCTCATGGTTTTCCCTTTGGCTTGAGTGGCGGCCAGGCCGTCGCTCGAGGCCTGGACGACTTCGTTGGAGGAATTCTGGCCGGCAGGGCCGTCGCCCGCCTCGGCCTCGGGCGCACTCGACGATACGGCCATCATGACGGCGAAGCCAACAGCGAGGCCGGCGGCGAAGAAATACGACTTTTTGCTGGCTCTGGGCATGACAGTCTCCTTCTAGAGGCGAGGCTCAAAGATTTCCGGCACCCG
>JBCCLG010001159.1:0-1727 GCA_039027015.1 Acidobacteriota bacterium
ACCGTCGGCGTCCGCCGGCACCCGCAAGCGGTAGCGGTGCGAGTCGGTGTAGGCCGGGAAGACCACCCGGGTGCCCTTGCCGCCGGCCTTCTTCCACAGCTCGTGGCGCGCCAGCACCTCTCCGTGCTCGTCGACGGGAAGCGACTCGAGCACCAGCGTGCCCTCATCGCGCGGGCCGTCGATCTCATGGATCCGTCCGGCCTCGTCCAGGATGCGCCGGCTCTCGGCGTCGATCGCGCCCCATTCGGCGAGCGGCCGGCCGCGGGCGTCGGTGGCCGTGAGGTGGACCCAGGAGCGCACGAAGTCGAAGGCCAGGGGCGCGCTCAAAAACCCCAGAGCGCTGGTGACCCCGGCGCCCAGGGGGGCGAGAAGAGCCGGGCAGCCGAGGGATTGCGCGATGCGGTAGGCGTGCACCGGGCCGGCGCCGCCGAAGGCGAAGAGAGGAAAGCGCCGGGGATCCTTGCCCCGCTCGAGGGCGTGCACCCGCGCCGCGTTGGCCATATTCTCGTTGGCGATCTGGTGAATGCCCCACGCCGCCTCGATCGCGGAGACCCCCAGGGGCCCGGCCACGTGGCGCTCGACGGCGCGGCGGGCGGCGTCCGCGTCGAGTGCCAGGCCGCCGCCCAGAAAGTAATCGGGGTCGAGATAGCCCAAAAGAAGATTGGCGTCGGTCAAGGTCGGCAGCTCGCCGCCCTGGCCGTAGCACGCCGGGCCGGGCACCGCCGAGGCCGAGTCGGGCCCGGCCTTGAGCAGGCCCAGCGAGTCGACCCGGGCGATCGAGCCGCCGCCCGTGCCGATCTCGATCAGCTCCAGCACCGGCAGACGGATCGGCAGGCCGGAGCCCTTGGCGAAGCGGTAGACGCGGTCGACCTCAAAGTCGTGGGCGAGGCGAGGCTCGCCGTCCTCGATGACGCAGATCTTGGCCGTGGTGCCGCCCATATCGAAGGAGATGAGGTCCGGCCGCCCCGCGGCCTTGCCGGCCGCCGCCGCGGCCAGGGCGCCCGCCGCCGGGCCCGACTCCAGAAGCCGCACGGGAAAGCGCGTCGCCGTCTCCACGGTAGCGATACCGCCGCTCGAGAGCATCAGGGAGAGGCCGCCCTCAAACCCCATGACCACCAGGCGCTCCACCAGCCGCTCGAGATAGGTTTCCACCAGCTCCTGCACGTAAACGTTGGCGATGGTGGTGGAGGCGCGCTCGTACTCCCGGATCTCCGGCACCACGTCCGAGGAGATCGACACCCGCAGCGAGGGCGCCACCCGGCGCAGGATCTCCCGCGCCCGCCGCTCGTCGCGCGGGTTGGTGAAGCTGTGAAGAAAAACCACCGCCACCGCCTCGACGCCGCGCTCCTCCAGCTCGCGGCCCAGGCTCTCAAGATTCGCCTCGTCGAGCGGCCGGTGAGTCGAGCCGTCCGAGCACGTCCGCTGGGGAACGCCGAAGCGCAGATAGCGAGGCACCAGCGGCTCCGGCTTCACGAGCTTCAGGTCATAAAGCTCATAGCGCGCCTCGCGGCCGATCTCGATCGAGTCGCGAAACCCCTCCGTGGTTACCAGCGCCGTGACGGCGCCCTTGCGCTCGATAATCGCGTTGGTGACCAGGGTCGTGCCGTGAATCACCCGCTCCAGGCACGAGGCGTCGAGCCCGGCCTGCTCGAGCGTGTCGCCCAAAACCTCAGCCACCGCGCGAGACGGGTCATCCGGCGTGGTCAGCGTCTTGCCGATGTAGAAGC
>JBCCLG010001160.1:0-1725 GCA_039027015.1 Acidobacteriota bacterium
GTTCGCGGGTTTCTGGAAGGGGAAAGCGACATAGAAATCGTTGCCGAGTGTCGAGACGGCAAGCAGGCTCTAGAAACCATCGAATCAGAAAAGCCAGACCTCATTTTCCTGGACGTTCAGATGCCCGAAATGGACGGCTTTGAAGTTCTGGCCAACATCGAACCCGACCTCTTTCCCACCGTGATTTTCACCACCGCCTACGATCAATACGCGCTCAAGGCCTTCGACGTGCACGCCGTCGACTACCTGCGAAAGCCGTTTGACCGAGAGAGGTTCCGGGAGGCCCTGGGCAGGGCCCGCAGCGAGGTCGAGAGGCGCCAGCTCGGCGACGTGAAAGAGCATCTTCAGGCCCTCCTGGAGCACGTCGCGGAGCAAAGGCCCAAGCATCCCGAGCGCCTGGTCATCAAAAGCTCGGGCCGGGTGGTATTTCTCAAGGTGGACGACATCGACTGGGTCGACGCCGCGGGGAATTACGTGAAGCTTCACGCCGGAGCCGAGAATCACCTTCTGCGCGAAACCATGAGCAGGCTTGAAGACCGCCTGGATCCCTCCAAGTTCATCCGCATCCATCGCTCGACGATCGTGAATATCGAGCGGATCAAGGAGCTGCAGCAGCAGTTTCACGGCGATTACCTGGTGGTGCTGAAGGGCGGCCAGCGGCTGACTCTTTCGCGCAGCTACCGCGAAAAAATCCAGGTCATGCTGGACAGCTCCCTGTGATCTGACCCGAGCCTACTCGAACACTCCTCAGCGACCTCTGATGCCCACCGCACTCGCCTCATCGCCCGACGTTCTGACCGCCGCCGCCGACGGCGACGATCGAGATCGCAAGCTCGAGCACATCGAGCTTTCCCTGGACCGCAGGATCCAGCTCGACGCCCGCTACTTCGACGGCCTTCGGTTTGAGCACGACGCGCTTCCCGATCTGGATCTCTCGGCGCTCGATCTATCTTGCGAGTTCCTCGGCAAGCCGCTGCGCGCGCCTCTTTTGATCTCCTGCATGACGGGCGGCACGGGCGAGGCGGTGGCGATCAACCGTCGCCTCGCGGAAGCCGCCGAACACTGCGGCGTCGCCATCGGCGTCGGCTCCCAGCGCAAGGCGATCGAGAAGCCCGAAACCCGCGCGAGCTTCGTGGTCCGCGAGTTCGCCCCTACCGTTCCGGTTCTAGGCAACCTCGGCGCGGTGCAGCTCAACTACGGGTTCGGTCTCGCGGAGTGCGAAGAGGCGGTGGCGATGGTGGACGCCGACGGCTTGGCTCTCCACCTCAATCCCCTTCAGGAGGCTCTTCAGCCCGAGGGCCAAGGCGACTTTCGTGGCCTGGTGCCCAAGGTCGGCTACCTGGTGGAGGAGCTGAGCGTGCCGGTGGTGATCAAAGAGATCGGCTGCGGGTTGGGCAGCGCCACGGGTAGGCGCCTCTACGACGCGGGGGCGCGGATCTTCGACTCCGCCGGGCTCGGCGGCACCAGCTGGGCTCGCATCGAGGCCGCGCGCGCTGACGACGCACCGATCGGAGAGCTCTTCGCCGACTGGGGCGTGCCCACGCCGGACTCGATTCGGCAGCTGGACGCCCTCGGCGAAGACGTTGTGGTCATCGGATCGGGCGGCGTGCGCAGCGGACTCGACGTCGCCAAATGCGTGGCCCTCGGCGCCGACGTCGTCGGCCTCGCCCAGCCCTTCCTCAAAGCCGCGACGGAATCTACCGAAGCGGTGATCGCGAAGATCGA
>JBCCLG010001161.1:0-1716 GCA_039027015.1 Acidobacteriota bacterium
AGCGCGGCAGCGCGGCCGCCGCGGCTCTTCTGATGGCGCTCGGCTGAGCCGTGCTCGCATGGCAGACGCCGCGGGGCCTTCCGAACGGCGATGCGGCCCTCTATGCCCAGCAGGCCATGGCCCTCGACTTCGGAGAGCGCACGGTGCACATCGGCTATTACGCTCTCGTGGCGGCCTTGACGGGCTTTGCGTCAGACGTTCCGGATCGGGTCTTCAATCTTTTGTCGGTACTCGGGGCGTGCGCCACCATGGCGCTGATCTCCATCCTCACGGCGCAGGCGACCGGGCGGCGAGACCTGGGCTTCGCCGCGGGGTTCTCGCTGCTCGGCAGCTACGTGTTCGTGCGCAACGCGGTTTGGGCTGAGATCTATATCTTCCAGGCTCTTTTCTTCGTTCTCGCCTGCTGGCTTTTCTGGCGCGGAGTGTCGGCGCGCGCGGGCGTTTCGCTCGCCCTCTCGGTGTTGATCAGTCCCTCGATGCTGCTCGGAGTGCCCGCTCTGATCGTCGGCCGACCCCGAGTCAAGGCGATCGTGGTGCTCGGCGCGGTAGGGGGAGGGCTCGTTTTGGCCTGCCTGGCCTTTGTGTGGCGCGATTTCTTTTTGGGTCCGCGGGGTCTCTTCGGGGCGGCCGGCGCGTCCGCGGGGCTGGCGGCCGGCCTCATCAAGGAGGCGTTCGAGGTGATCTACGGGGTTGGCTTTCTCGTTCCCTTCGCCCTCGCCGGGGCGCACCGAGGGCTGCGAAGCCCTTGGTGGAGGATCTACCTGGTCGGCATCCTCCTGCTGTGGCTGCCGACTTTCCTTTTGGCCGAGAAGTTCGCCGACGTGCCGGTCCAGCTGCCGACCTGGATTCTGCTCGCGCCGGTTCTAGGGCTTGGGCTTGGGGCCGCAGAGGCGGGCCTCGAGAGCCGCGGCCCAAAGGCCCGGCGCTGGCTTTTGGCCGCCGGCGCCGCCTCGGCGAGTCTTCCGTTGGCTGCGGTTCCTTGGGTCGCTCGGCGGGCGCAAACCTTCGCGGCCCTGTCGGCAGATTCTTTGGCGCTCCTGTGGACTTTCTTCGCCCTCACGGCCGGCGGCGCCGTGATCGTCGCGGCGCGGCGGCCGCAGCTCGCGGTCCGCGTTCTCTTTATTTCAGGAACGGCGATCGGCGCCGCCCTGTCGGGCCTGCTGGTGGCGCAGTTGAATCACTCAATCAATTCCTATCGCTCAACCATTCTGGCGCTCAAGGAGGAGGTCCGAGTGGACTACCTCACGGTCGGCACCTGGGAGCAGGGCGTCCTTGCCGAGCACTACGCTGAGCGGAAGTCCTATACCGGCCGCAGCGTCCTGGCGGGCGATCTAGAGGCGTCTCAGCCGTCCCAAGCGTGGCGGCGGGTGCGATCCGCCATGGATCGTGGCCATGAGATTTGGCTCTTCCAGCAGATCCCGGCACTCGAGGCGGAGTTGGGCGATCGCGGGTGGTCGATTCGACAGCTCGGTCGTGCCCGGGTGGCGAAGCCTCCGTGAATTCGGTCGGTGGTTTGCAGCCTTGAGACATGAGGAGTCCTCAGGATTCGATTCGAAGGGAGAATGAAATGCCGTCCAGTCCGAAGTTAGAAGCGGAAGAGACCGTCGAGCCCGGCGTGGGCGGCCCCCGGCCGCTGCGCGCCTACTGCAGAGGGCTCCTTTGGGTCGCGGCTCCCTTTGTGGGGCTGATCGCGTATCTGCTGCTGCACAAATTTGG
>JBCCLG010001162.1:0-1711 GCA_039027015.1 Acidobacteriota bacterium
CCTTCTGATCTCGCCGCCCGGGCGCGCTCAGCCGACCGGGCGGCCCGGGCGGCCCGGATGCGCCCCGACGACCAGCAGCGCCAGCTCGACCCGGTTGGTGATCCCGAGCTTGTCGAAGATGGTCACCAGGTGGCTGCGCACGGTCGGTGAGGAGATGCCGAGACGCTCGGCGATCTCGCGATTGCGCAGGCCCGAGGCCACCAGGCAGGCGATTTCGCTTTGGCGCGCGGTGAGGTCTTCGCCGAGGGCGGGAGCCGCCGGCCCGTCCGCGGCCTCCGCAGGAGTTCGCGGGGCGCTCACCGCCGGGCTTGTGTAGAAGCCGCCGCGCAAAACCTCCTCGATCGCCGCCGCCAGCTCCTGCGGATCCGAGCGCTCGTCGAGAAGGCCCGCGACGCCCGCCGAGGAGGCGCGCTCGAGCCACCCTGAGATCGCCGGCACCCTCAGGACCACGAGGCGGGTCGCAACCCGCTGGCGCTCCAGATCCGCCGCCAGATCCACGGCGTCGAGGCCGCCGCCTGATCGACGCGGCACGAGGATCGCAAGGTCCGGACGCAGCCTGCCGAGGGCCGCCGCGGCCTGCTCATCCGCGTCCACTCTGCCGAGGCACTCATAGGCCCCGGCGAGCATCGAAATGAGCCCAGCCGAGAGCACACGATGGTTGGCGATAACGACGACGCGAGCGCGATTTTCCATAGTTCATTCCCGAAGACGTGAAGAGAGCGCGTGCGTTCTCAAGGAGACCGAGGCTCGATAGTGCCTCGATGCCCTTATAAAACCTGTAGGAGAAACTTTTTTCCGCGTGTCGGATGCCCTGTAAAAAATCGATCCATCAAAACCCTCTCTTCGCTCTTGAGGCTCCATGGGCTGGCGATCTAGAATCGTAAATCGCTTTATTTCAATGATTTGAAGAGCACAGCGCGCGGATGGCGGACACGCTCCGGAAAACGTCCCGCAAGCGCTCCGCCGCCCGCGCGGCAAGACGCGCCCGCCCAGACCGGATAGAATGCTCCCGATCCTCTTTCTCGTCGTCAGCAGACGATCGAGACTCCCGACATCTCTCGCCCCGAAGGCACCTTCCATCCACGTCCGCCCACCCCCTGGAGGACCGATGCATCAAGCGGCCTCTGCGACCGTTCGAGACACGCGCTCTTTCCGGGTCTTTTTGGATCTTCCGACCCTGCTGCAGCACAAGGCGCTCCAGCGCCACTCGGGCAGACTGCGCGTGTACGGACCCGAAGGACGCAAAATCGACTTCTTCCTCGAGGACGGGGCCGTGGTGCACGGGCGCTTTGACGACCGCCCTATCGAGTGCTTCGAAGAGGCCCTGGCCGAGATCTTCGAGTGGCACGACTGGCAGCCGGAATTCGACGAGAGCCTGCGCGCTCCGATCGACGCCGAGGATAAAAAGTCCGACTCCATGGCGCGTCTGGTGCTCAGCGCCATGGCGAGGAGCGACGAGGAAGGCCGAGAAGACGGCGGGCCCGACGCGAGCGAGGCCCCCGGCACCGATTCGAGCCAAGTTTCCGGTACCGAGGTAAACCAAGCCCCCGGCACCGAGGCGAGCGGCTCTGCGCCGGGCGAGGTCGACAGCGCGGGCGAAACCGGCGAGCTGCGCCGGGCGCTCGGCCTGATGCTGCGCCAGCCCGAGGTGCGGGCCTGGCTGGTGTGCGATGAGCACGCGGAGATCTCCTCCAGCGGCGGCTTCGAAAAC
>JBCCLG010001163.1:0-1706 GCA_039027015.1 Acidobacteriota bacterium
CGACATGGCCGATGAAGATGAGGAAAAGCGCGAGAGTAGAGAGCATACGACAGCGAGAGCCTACATCATGCAAAGCGAGCGAAGTCAGCGATTGAGATCCCTTTTTTTGGTCGCCCTGGAGATTGAGGCCGACCTCCGGAGCGCCTGGCTCGAGCAGGAGACGCCGGGCGACCCGGGGCTCCGGCGGGAGGCGATGGGTCTGCTGCGGGCCCACCGAGGCACCTCGAGGATGCGGATCGAAGACCGAGTGTTGAGCATCCAAGGAGCCGCCGATCCGGGGCTCGAAGGCCAGAGGCTCGGCGTCTATCGGGTCCTTCACGAAATCGGCCGCGGCGGCATGGGGGCGGTCTACCTCGCAGAGAGGGTTGACGACGCCTACGATCAGCGGGTGGCCCTCAAGGTGATGGCCGGCGGGCTCGCGCCTCGGGAGGCGGAGGAGCGATTCCGCCGCGAGCGCCAGATCCTGGCGCGCTTGACTCACCCTCACATCTGCCAAATCCTCGACGGCGGCGTGACCGCCGACGGCCGCCCTTATCTCGTGATGCCCTACGTCGAGGGGCTTCCGATCACCGAGTCCTGCGACTCCCGCGGACTCAACCTCCGCGAGCGCCTGGAGCTTTTCTGCGAGGTCTGCGACGCCGTTCATCACGCCCACAGCAGCCTGATCGTCCACCGCGATCTCAAGCCGTCGAACATCCTGGTGACCCAAGGCGGCGCCATCAGCCTGCTCGACTTCGGCATCGCGAAGCTCCTGGCGCCGGAGGCTGACTCGCACGATTGGGGAGCCTCGCCGCGCCGGGCCTCCGCCGAGGCCGGCCACCGCGGCAGCGCCCCCCAGCCAGCCACCGACCTGCGCCTTCTGACGCCCGAGCACGCGGCCCCCGAGCAGATCTCAGGGGAGCCGGTGACCACCGCCACCGATACCTGGGCACTCGGCGTGCTGCTCTATCAGCTCATGGCCGGCGCCAAGCCCTTTCCCGCCGCCGGCTCGACCCGAGCCGAGCTCGAGACGGCGATTCGCGAGCGTTTGCCGACGCCGCCCAGCGGCGCGGCTGCGGAAGCGGGCTCGATAGAGCCGAGGCTCCTGCGCGGCGACCTCGACGCCATCGTCCTGCGCGCTTTGGCCAAGGCGCCCGGCGCGCGCTACCGCTCGGCGGAGCAGCTGGCGGAGGACGTCCGCCGCCATCTGCGAGACGAGGTCGTTCAGGCGCGATCGCCAACCTTCGGCTATCGCGCGGGGCGCTTTCTGCGCCGCAACGCCTGGCAGTCAGCGGTCGCCGGGGCTTTTGCCGCGCTTCTCGTGGTGTTCGTCTCCGGCAGCGTGCTTCAGGCGCGTTCGCTTCAGCGCGAGCGCGACGCGGCCCGGCTCGATCGCGATACGGCCGAGCAGGTCACCGCCGTGCTGGTCGATCTCTTCGAGACCGCCAACCCTGCCCGCCTGCCCGGCGTCCGCTCGATGAGCGTCGACGAGCTGCTGAGCCAGCGGTCGGACCGGGTGGTGGAGGGCCTCGAGGGCCAGGACTTCGTGCAGGCCCGCCTGCGGCACATTCTCGGCACGGTCCACCGGGCCCACAGCCGCTTTGACGACAGCGGCCGGCTGCTGCGCCGCGCCTTGGAGCAGCAGCGCGCGCTCACCGGCTGGCGCGATGAGGCGACCCTCGGGATCTACCACGACCTGGCCCAGCACGAAGCCGACTTCGGCCATC
>JBCCLG010001164.1:0-1693 GCA_039027015.1 Acidobacteriota bacterium
CCCCCCCCACACGCACCTCGAACCCCAGCTAACACGCCTGATCGAAGCTGCCGGCGCCCACGACAACGACGCGCCCGAAGGACTAGAGCTTCACCACGCCCGCGTCCGAGGTCTGGATGATCACGTGAGCGCGCCCCAGGGCCTCGTCGACGCTCCTAAAGCTCATGCCGCCGCCGCCGCTCATGGCGCCTCCCTCCTCTGCGCCGCGCCGCGTCTCTCGAGGCGCTCCGAAACCGCGTCGGCCAAGGCTTCAGCCAGCCTCTCGTTGCCTCCGGGGCCGAAGTGACAGCAGTCGTCCACGTAAAGGGTGCTCTCCACCGCCTCGAAGGCTCGGCTCAAGTCGAGAAAACACGCTCCTTGGGCGCGGATCTCCTCGCCGGCCCGGCGCAGGAGGGGATAGCCCAACTCGATGATCTCGCGGTAGGGGCTCTCGATGCTGTAGGCCTTCTCGCGCTCCTCGGTGGAGAGGGGCTTGCTGCCGAGATCGTATTGGTTGGGCTGCAGGGCGTGGCAGTAGACCATGCCGTTGGCCTCGGCCAGCCTGTGCATTTGCAGGGAGCTGCGCTTCCATAAGTCGACCAGCGAACGCAGCAGCTCCTCACGGCTCTCCACCGGGGCAAAGGGCCCCTGGAGCGAGTAGTCCTCGCCGCCGGAAGGCGCCGATTGGGCGGCGGCCTGCAGCTCCGCGTGGGCGGCGGCCAGCTGGCGGTCGACGCTCAGCCAGACGATCTGGGCCGCGGCGACCGAGCGCACGCCGGGCGTCTCGAAGGCCTGGGCCAGCGACGAGCGCAGACGCCGCACCGAATCCTGCCGCGCCAGGAGGCGCAGCAGCGAGCGCGACGGAATGCCCTCAACCCGGCGACGCCAGGCGCGGGGATAGGGAGGAAAGATGCGCTGCTGGTAGTTGTCGAACCAGCTGAGGGCCAGCTCGTTGAAGCCGTCGAGATTGACCACGATGTCCACCCGCTCGCCGAGGGCCAGCAGATAGTTGAGGGTCAAAAGCGCCTGCGGCTGCTTATGCCCGCCGAGGGCGAAGCTGCGCACCCCCAGCCTGCCCAGCTCGGGATGGGCGGCGCCGAGTCGCTCGCTGAGGACCTCCCGCCCCTGAAAGGCGAAGAGCATCGCGACCGAGCCTCCGAAGACCCCGATCTGCGTGTCGGCACCCTCGTAGCTCGGCCGCTCCCCCGGCAGGCGGAAGAAGCCCAGGCGGGTGATCTCGAGCATGTCGTTCTCGCGACGCCGCTCGCGCTCGTTCGCCGCCGGGTCGAAAACGAAGCCTAGGAAGGGGTGGAGCACCTCGTTGTCGAATCCCTGAATATCGCGCTCGTAGCGATAGCCCGGCGCGCCCTCCCCGGGCTCGAGGATCAGGCCCGAGCGCCGCGCGGCGAGATCCGCCAGGCTCTCGCCCAAGGCGCCCCACAAGATCACGCGGGAGCCGATCTCAACGCCCGCCGCCACCAGCAGGAGCATCAGAGCGCCGAAGAGCCAGCGGCGCGGCGCGCCGCCCTGCGGATTCCCGGCCTGCTGCTGGCTGTTTGAATCGCTCATGGTCTCCCTTCTCTTCCCGCTGCGGGAATCGGGCCCTTTAATCCTCCGCGCGCTCGCCCGGCGGCGCCATCTTCACCAGGCGCGGCTGGAACTTCGCCAGCGGCTCCACCAGATCGCTCTGGGCGGCGATCACCGAGTGGATGTC
>JBCCLG010001165.1:0-1691 GCA_039027015.1 Acidobacteriota bacterium
GCGATCGATGAGCAGGCGGGCCGAGAGGGTGAGATTGGAGGAAAGCTCGACGAGATCTCCGCCCTGGCCGCCCGAAGACCCGAGCAGCGCTCCCTCGAACGACTCGACCTGGGCGCGAAAAGGCTCGGCGTCGACCCGCACGGCGCCCGCCCCGATCGACGCCGCCGTGCCCTCGGCAGCGGCGGGTCCCGCAGCCGAACCGGCGCCTTGCTCGGGCAGCAGGCCGGGGCCGAAGATCTGGTAGAGCACCAGGGCGATGGCCAGCACCGAGAGCAGGACCATCACAAATTGCGGGCGACGTTTCTTCTCGAAGTCGATCTTCTTGAATCGGCGCTCGTAACGCCTCCGAGCCAGCAGACGCTTTCTCTTCTCCTCTACCGTGAGGGGCGCGCGGATCCGGTAAACCTCTTCGTTGTCGTCGGACATATTCTCTCCTCAACTCGATTTTAACCGACTGGAATTCGCCTCTTCGGACCACCCCGCCGGCTCACCGGACAAGGGGCGCGCGATCAGGGCGTCTTGAGGGGCACGAGGCGCACCGGCACGCGCCGCCACCGGCACGAGGCCAGGGCGACGCTCAGCTCGACATCGCCCCCGTAGCTTCCGGCCTCGAGGTCCCGACACGCGATCTCGAGAGTGGTGGCGCCGGCCAGGGGAAAGGGGTCGAGCGCCAGCTCCAGCCGATCGGCCTCGAGGCGCGCGGAGTAGCGCCAGCCGTCGATCTCGCTGGATCCCTTGAAGCCGGCGCAGACGGCCAGGGAGAGGCTGTCGGCGAGGGCCAGGAAACGGTAGTCGGCGAGCATCTCCTCGCGCTGGGCGCCGGCCTGCTCCAGCAGCTCCTCGCGCAGGGCTTCCCACGCCTCCACGCTGGCCCGCCAATCCTCGCGCTCCGCCTGCCTGCGGTGCAGCGCGAGAGCGTGCTGCGCAATCAAAAGGGCCGAGTAGGGGCGCTCGGCGACGTGGCGAAAAACGCCCCGCCGCCAGATCTCGCGGCGCCACGGTGCAGGCACCGAGATGAAGTCGTGGGGGCGCCCGTCGGCGCGGCAGCGCGGCGAGGAATCGGCCTCGAGCCAGCCGTTGTCGTGCTCGCGCACCGCGAAGAGCAGATCCTCACGCCGCGGATGCCCGGGCAGGCCGTCCGCTCGCCACAGCGAGAGCAGCTCGGCCGACAGCGCCGCGTGGTCGTGTTGGGTGATGACCCGCCAGACTTTCCCGAGGTCGTAGACGATCATGTTTTCTCCCGCGGCTGGGACTGCCGCCGGGCCCTAGTGTCCTTTTTGAGAAATTCCGTGCCTTATTCGCGGAACTCTCCAAACGGGACACTAGCCCCTGATCCAGCGCTTCGAGTGGGCTGAATCGGCCATAAAAGAAGAAACGCCTTGTTTCCCGCGGTATTGTCGAGTTGCGAATCCAGACAAACCAGGAAGAACAGGGCGTTTCAGGTGAACAAGAGTAAGACTTTCCTTCAGCAGCGTCAAAGTGAGATTCAGCAGCGGCTTGATCCCCGCTGGCAACCGGTCACTGAAAAACCGGTCATGCGCGCCCGGAGAGTTCACTACGAAGTCGCAGGGCGCTCCCGGGCCATCGGATGCGGCGGACTCGGCCTGATCCAGGCCGTGGTCGATTCGGTCGGCCTTCGCCAGGCCATCGACAGCAAAGTATCGGTGTTGAAGCGGCACAAGCCGTACCAC
>JBCCLG010001166.1:0-1690 GCA_039027015.1 Acidobacteriota bacterium
GGAGCCGGATCTTCTAGAAATTCAGGAGGCCATCACCTGGGCGAGCCACCTCGTCTTTTTCTACCCGATTTGGTGGGGTGAGATGCCCGCCCTGCTCAAGGGGTTTTTCGACCGCATCCTGCTGCCCGGCTTCGCCTTCAAATATCGGGAGGGATCGCCGCTCTGGGACCGCCTGCTGGCGGGCCGCAGCGCCCGCGTTTTCACCACTATCGACACGCCGCCCTGGTACTTCCGCTGGGCCTACGGGCGAGCCGGCCATCGCGTGATGAAAAGCAACATCCTCGACTTTTGCGGCGTCCGCCCGGTTGAGATTCACTCCCTCGGCTCGGTGCGAAAGTCCACGCCGGAAAAGCGCGCGCGCTGGATCGCTCGGGTGAGATCCCTCGCGGCGCGCTAGCCGAGGCCCGCGGGCGCGGACTCTCTCAAGAGCCCGCGCCGGGCGGCTCGGGGCGCAGCGCCGGCTGGCGCGAGGAATCAGCTACTCGATGTAGTAGAAGGCCCCGTTGTGGAAGAAAGGGATTCGCCATTCGGGCGCATAGCCGAGCAGGCAGTTGGCGCCATCGAACCAGCCTTGCTCGCACTCCCCGTTGTGTCAAGGGGTTACTAAATAGGAGCGGTTTTCGTGAATGAAGGGCTCGCCGTCGGTCGGCGCCAGGGCGTGCACGTAGCAGTTCCTGCCGTCGTGCCAGGCGTCGATCGGCTCTCGGTCGTCCCATGACGTGGCGCCGTCGAAATACCAAAGAGCATCAGGTACGCAGAATTGATGCTCTTCGCACGTGCCCACCGGACCGTTTTCGAGCATCTGAACCAGCCCAGGATCGTCGATCGCGTTTCCTCTGTTGAAGCTAGTCGAGCTGCTGGTGCAGCCGCCGTGGGTGTGGATACCCAGAACTCGATCGTCGATTTCGTTGATCACGGGTGAGCCGGAGTTCCCAAGTTGGGTGTCGACGCGGTAGCGAAGAGTGGTGTCAAATTTACCCAGCATGAGCCCGGAGTCTTTTTGATGGGTTTGATTCATGCTGCCCAGGTCAACTCCGTAGCCGGTGACCTGCACACCAGCCCAATAGTCTTCGGGCTGTCTCGAGACGCTGTCGGCGAGGTGAAAGGCGGCGCCCTGAACGGCGCGGGGCGTGAGTCCGGTTTCTGAATTGACTCCGACCAGGAAAGTTCCGTAGTCCCGTCCTTCACCTTCGTCCACCGCTTGGATGCTGCTGAGATCGACCGGATATTGATCTTTCGGCAGGGGATGGACGAGCTGCCCATTGGGACGCGAGGGCGGCACGTTGAACTGCGCGATTCGCCAGCTTGAGGGCTCGCTGACGCAGTGGCCGGCGGTGAGAAAGCGGTTGGCGCAGTCTCCTTCGTCTACCAGAAACGCGGAGCAGGCCCCGGGGACGAGGCGCGCGACCCTCGGATCCGTTGACGGGACTCGCCGATCGCTCTCGCCGCAGGTCGTGCGCGGGTCAGCCTCCTGCGAGGCCACGCTCGCCGAAGCGACCTCGACTCGGTTGGGGCCCGTGCCCGGATAGGCGAGGAGCTCCACCAGGACTTTTGAGCCGTTGAAGTAGGCCGACGAATAGAACCAGGTCTGCAGCTCCTCGGAGTCGAGGGTTTGCTGAGCGCCGTCGTGACGCGACGTCAGGCGAAGATACGAGCCATCGCCCGCCGCTGGACTGCCCGCCAGCATCAC
>JBCCLG010001167.1:0-1690 GCA_039027015.1 Acidobacteriota bacterium
AGGGTCGATTTGCCCGCGCCTTCCGGCGCGAGCACGATCTGATCGCGCTGGCGCTGGCCCGAGGCGTTGCGGAGACCGGCGCTCGCCCGCGAGGCCAGCTCCAGCTCTCCCTCCCTCGCCGGAGGCGGATCGACGTCGACAAAGGAGGCCAGCGAGAGGCGGCGCAGCACGTCGCTTTGCATGGCGGTGAGCCCGGCCCGCCGGGCGCCGGCGTCGCGATCTTCCCCGGCCCTCGATCCGAGCCCCTTCAGGATCTCGAGCGCCAGCGGCGAGAGGAGGCCGTCCTCGGGCGAAACGCGCTCCGCGCTCTCGGCCACCGGCGAGATCAGCGGTCGAGACCGCGAGACCTGAGGCCCCCGGGCCATCCGCCCCTCCGAGATCAAATGCTCCTCCACCTCGCGCCAGCCCGGCTGACCCGCGGCCGCAGCCTCCCCCCGCTCGCGGCGAGGCCCGTCAAGCCGCGCCACGCCCTCGAGCCTCAGGTGCACAAACCACGACGTCCACAGCATGAGGGCGCAGCCAAAGGCCGAGGGCCGGACCCGGTAAACCGCGCCGTCGAGGTAAGAAGCCGCCCACAGGAGCCCGAGAGACGTGAGCGCCAGGGTCCACCCCGACCAAAGCCTGAAGCTCTTCGAGGGCTTCTCGAGGTTCCTCGAGACCCCGGCCCAGTCGGTCCAGCTCGCCAGGCGCTTGACGAGCCAAGGCTTGCCCGCCAGGCTGAGTTCGAGAGCCTTGCGGTAGCGCAGGAGGCGCAGCAGATTCCCCAGGGTCCACCAGCAGGCGAAGAGGAAGAGCACGCTGAGCAGAACCGCCGGGTAGGGGCGATCCTCCATGGGCATCACGAAGTGGGTGAATGGGCTGTGGCCGAAGAAGAGAAATTGATAGACGGACTGGCCGTCGGCGAGCCGCAGCTGAGCGCGGGCCAGCGGCTCGAGAACGCGGGTCGACCAATAGAGCCCGGCGACGATCGCCGCGGCGTAGACGAAGGTAGGACCCAGGGTCGGCACCTGGAGCTGAGGCGCCGGCGACGAGCCACCGGGCTTCTTCGAGCCGCCCTCGACGTCGGCTCCTCCCTTCTGGGAGCGACGCCGCAAGAACCTTCTCGGCAGGCCGGCCAGCCAAACGACGAGGCGATAGAGGCTAAAGAGCCACTCGAGGGGAAAGAGGAGCGAGTAGCGCCACTCGATGCGGGGGATCGGCGCGGCGGCGGGGCGGCGAGGGCCGCCCGCTCGCTCGTCGACCTCGCGGATCAGGCGCCTTTGGAGTCCATGGGAGGCGACGTAGGAAACGAGGACCACCCCCGCCACCAGAACGGCCGCGCGAAAGGGCCCCACCGCCAGGGCCAGCCACTCATGGGCGGTGCCGATCAGCGCCCAGGCGCTCTCGGCCAGAAGCCGCGCCCAGCCGGCGATCTTCTGCCAGAACGCGAGGAGAATCTCCATCATGTCGACTCCTCCTCGCCGGCGGCGACGTCGCGCACGTCGCGATAGAGACGGTCGGCCCAACCGCGCCGCTCGAAGATGAAGTCGAGCGGCTCCTCGCGCGCGGTCCGGCGCTGAGGCGGAATCTCGGCCAGCGTCTCCACGCCGCCCTGGGGCCTATTGAAGCACGACTCGAAACGCTTGAGGTTATGAACGCTGTGGGCGCGCACGCCCTGCACCAGCGAGAGCATGTAGGCCGCGTTCGAGCG
>JBCCLG010001168.1:0-1685 GCA_039027015.1 Acidobacteriota bacterium
AGTAAACAAACATTGATCCACTCCCTCCGTTGGCAGTTTTCCTGCCAATGGAGTTCTTACTTCCTCTACTGTTCCAGCTCTAGCTATGGAAAGAGTAAGGAAAAAATGAACACAAGACTGAAGTAATAGGAAGTACGGACAAATTGAATCGAGCGCTTTGCCGCCCTCGGCCTGGCCGATCAGGATCTTTTTCTGAACGTGGTCGGCGGCCTGGCGGTAAAGGAGCCCGCGGCCGACCTGGCTGCGGCCGCGGCCATGCTCTCGGCGGCGCGGGATCGGCCGCTGCGCGAAGGCACGGTCTTTTTCGGGGAAATCGGCCTTCTCGGCGAGGTCAGGCCGGTGGCGCAGAGCGGCGCCAGGCTGCGGGAGGTTCAGCAGCTCGGCTTCGAGCGCGCGGTCTGTTCGACGATCGATCCGGGCGACCGGCCCGACGGCCTCGAGATTCTAGAGGTCGAGGACGTCGGGCATCTGGCGGAGCACTGCTTCTAGAAGGGCCCCGGAACGAAGCTTCGACTTAGAGCTCCGGAGACTTAGAGCTCCGGAGACTTAGAGCTCCGGATCGCGCTCCGTAACCCGCCTGAAGGCCTCGATATAGCGCTCGAGGGTTCCCTCGACCACGGCCGCGGGCAGCTCCGGCGGGGGCGACTCGCGGTCCCAGCCGACCTCGTCGAGCCAGTTGCGCACGAACTGCTTATCGTAGGACACGGGCTCGGTCCCTGGCTGCCAGGCGTCGGTCTGCCAATAGCGCGAGGAATCCGGGGTGAGCACCTCGTCGATGAGCACCAGCTCCCCTTTCACGTGGCCGAACTCGAATTTGGTGTCGGCCAAAATCATGCCGCGCTCGGTGGCGTGATCGCGTCCGCGAGAGTAGAGGTCGAGGGTGAGCTCCTTGAGGCTGGCCGAGAGCTCAGCGCCCGCACCCTCCTCGAGCTGGGCGTAGGAGATGTTGATGTCATGGCCGTCTTCAGCCTTGGTCGCCGGGGTGAAGATAGGCTTCTCGAGCTTGCTGGCGCGCACTAGGCCCTCGGGCAGCGCGATGCCGCAGGCCGTGCCGTCTCGCTTATACTCCTTGAAGGCGCTGCCGGCGAGATAGCCGCGAGCCACGCACTCGAAGGGCACGACCGCCGCCTTGTCGACCAAAACGGAGCGACCTCGGAGCACGTCGGCGTGGGGCTTGAGCGAGGCCGGAAAGTCCGCCGGATCCGTCGCCACCAGGTGGTTGGGCACGGTGCCCTGGAAGTACTCAAACCAGAAGTTGGTCAGCTGGTTGAGAATCTTGCCTTTGCCCGGGATGCCGGGCTGCAGAACGTGGTCGTACGCCGAGATGCGATCGCAGGCGACGAGCAGCAGGTGCTCGCCGAGATCGTAGATATCGCGGACCTTACCCCTCTTGGGAGGGGCGTCGAGGCCGGAGAGCTCGGTTTGCCAAACGGTCTGTGTCATGAACCTTTCCTGTCCTGTGGGGCTCTTCCTAGCCCGTGACCGCCGCCTGGCGCGCCTCTCGCGTGGCGCTCACGGTTTTGTTGAACAGGCGTTCGCAGGCGGTGAGCAGGGGCTGAGGAGGTATTTTCTGGATGCCGGCGGGATCCCAGTCCACGCCGTCGACGACCTCGAAAACCGGAACGGCCTCGAGTCCTTTGAAGCGGGCGTTACCGAGCTTGCGGAAGCCGATCCGCAAGACCTCG
>JBCCLG010001169.1:0-1683 GCA_039027015.1 Acidobacteriota bacterium
CCGCGTCGCGATCTGCTTCGAGCTCTGCCCGGAATCGTTCGGCATTCACTTGGGTGTCCATCGATCTGCCCCGCTCGTGCGCCCGCGGTCGAGATTGAGTCGTCTCGCTGAAAGGACAAGCGAAGATCGCGCCAGCTCTGGAAACCCCGTATTCACGGGGCTTTGGCTCCGTGACGCGCGCCCGATGCGCACCGATGCAGTGCGTGGGTTCCGAGGCTGGCGCCTCAGGGTGCGATGAGTAGCATCACCGCCAGGATGACGCCCAGGGGCCGGAAGCTCACAAAGCTCTCGCCGGCGTCCGAGGCGAGGGGCTCTTCGGCGAGGAAGTCCGCGCCGCGATCGGCGTAGTACTCGCACACCGCCGCGCATTTTTCGGCCTCGGCCTCGCCCTGCAGGACGGGCTTACCCATCTCGGCCGTCATCAGCTCGGCGAGCGGCCGCCGCCGGGCGCGCAGAATCTCCGCGGCCCGCCTCAGGGGCTCAGCCCGCCGACCGAGCGGCGTCGATCGCCAGGCTAGGAAGTCGCCGTGGCACCCCTCGAGGGCCTCCTCGACCTCGGCCGTCGACATGGCGTCGTAGCCGGCGATCTTCTGACCCGTCGCCGGGTTGATGGAGAGGAGCGCCACGGCGCGGTCTTCTTATTCGCCCTGTCCGCGCGAGAAGCCGGGGACGCCGCCGAAGGTGTAGAGGTTCTCGGTCTTGATCACGTCCTGGCCGCCGTCGGTCAGGCGGGCGAGCAGGTCGACCACCTGACGCCCTTCGGCCTTCTCGGCGCGGAAGCGGCAGCGCCAGTGATCGTTGCGGAAGGTCTCGGGCATGCCGCCGGGATAGACCTTGACGCCGCGGTTGGTGATCATCGAGAGCTTGAAGTCGGGGCCGGCGAGCTTCTCGAGCTGAGGTCCCAGAACGTCCGGGTTTCGGTCGTCGCAGTCCCAGTAGAGGAAGACGTCGACGCCCACCAGCTGACGCTCCTTGCGCGGCGCCTCGCTCACCTCGATATCGATGCCCTTGCCCGAGTATTGAACCGGGCTGATGCGGGTCGGCGCCTCGCCGATTCGGTCGATCACCGCCTGGGTAAAGGCCGTGAGGCCGACCTCCTGGTGGCTCAGGCCGTCGCGATAGATGTCGGCGGTATGAATGCCGTCCTCGAGAGTGCGCAGCCAGGCGTTCTTGATCGTCTGCGCCACCTCCGCCTGGCCGAGATGCACCAGCATCTGGGCAGCGGCGACCAGCAGACCCGAGGGATTGGCGACGTCTTTACCGGCGATGTCGGGGGCCGAGCCGTGTACCGCCTCGAACATGGCGGCGTCGTGGCCGATGTTGGCAGAGCCCGCGAGGCCCACCGAGCCCGCGACCTGGGCCGCGATGTCGGAGAGGATGTCGCCGTAGAGGTTCAGCGTCACCACCACGTCGAGGGTCTCGGGCTGGGCGGCCAGGCGAGCGGCGCCGATGTCGATGATCTGGTGATCGTTCTCGAGGTCGGGGTATTCCTGGGCGACCTCGTCGAAGATCCGATGGAAGAGGCCATCGGTGATCTTCATGATGTTGTCCTTGGTCATGCAGGTCACCCGCTTGCGGCCGTAGACGCGGGCGTACTCGAAGGCGTAGCGGATGATCGCCTCGCTGCCCGGGCGGGTGATCAGCTTGAGGACCTGGGTGACCTCAGGCGTCTGGCGGTGCTCG
>JBCCLG010001170.1:0-1682 GCA_039027015.1 Acidobacteriota bacterium
CGCGCGCGCCCACCTCAGGGGGTGAGTCAGGGGTCGCCCGATGAGAGCGCGGGGGAGATCGTGCACCACGGCGGCGGAGCCCATGTTGAGCAGGGCGTCGGCGGTGGACATCGAGGCCGCCAGCAGGGCCGCGAAGACCAGCGCGGCGAGCAGCGGATCGACCGTCGGCGCCATCAAAAAGGCCGTCGCCGCGCTTTCGGCGCTGCCCGGCTCCGGCCGCTGGCCCGAGAGCACCAGGGCGCGCAGGGCGAGGCCGGCGCCGATCCACAGGAGGGCAGAAAGGCAGAAGCCGGCGAGCGCCGTCGGCAGGGCGAAGCGGAGACGAGAGACGCTCTTGACCATCATGGCCGGGGCGATCACGTGCGGCTGGCCGGCGGCGCCGAGGGCGAAAAGGAAATACCACGACAGGCAGCCGAGCATGCCGAAGGTGCCCCAGGGGGCCATGGCTTCCGGATCGTCCTCGAGAATCAGCGTCACCATGCGGGTGGCGCCGCCCTCGACGGCCCCGAGGGCCATCAGGAAGACGGCGACCCCGCCGGCCAGCATCACGGCGCCCTGCAGGAGGTCGGTGGAAATCGAGGCCCGCATGCCGCCCGCCGCGCAGTAGAAAATGAGCACCGCCGCCGAGGCGAGCACGCAGGTCTTCAGGCTTACGGGCGCGGCGAGGGCGCCGCCGACCAGGCCTTCGAGCACTCGGCCCATGGCCAGCAGCTGGAGGGTGAGGGCGATCAGCACGCCGAATAGGATCACCGCCGCGGAGAGAAAGCGCGTCGCTTCCGAGCCGTAGCGGAGGGCGACGACGTCGGGCAAGGAGACGGCGTCGCACAGCTCGGCGAACAGGCGCAGGCGCTTGGCGACCAGGAAGAACGTGATCGCCAGCCCGAGGGTGGCGGCGACGACGATCCACAGTGAGCTCACCCCCGCGGAGTAGACCAGGCCGGGACCGCCGACAAAGGCGAAGCCGCCGAGGGCGGTGGCGAAGGTGGCGGTACCCGAGGCCCCGGCGCCCAGGCCGCTGCCCGCCATGAAGAAGTCGGCGGTCGATCGGACGCGCCTCGACGACGCCGCGCCGAGCGCCGCGCAGGCGGCGAGGTAGGCGCCGAGGCAGGCCAGCACCACGAGCCCGCGGGATTCCTCCATCAGGCCGGCTCCTCGAGCGGTGGGGCCTCCCGCGGCTCGCCGGACCGCGCCCGGCGCCGCGCTACCAGCTCGGCGAAGGCGTCCTGATCGCTCGGCGAGAAAATAAAGCGGCGAAATCCGGCCACGAAAAAACCGGCCAGCAGCAGAGGGGGAATCGGCCACAGCAGATAGAGCATGGCGGCCGTGGGCTCGGGCAGGCCGAGCACGAGAAAGGGATCCGGGTTTACCAAATACCGCCGGTAGGCGAGCATCGAATAGCTCCACACCAGCAGAAAAATCACCGTCGCCGCCGAGAGGAGCCAGCCCAAGCCGCGCAGGCCGGGCCCCTGGCCTGCGCTTCCCGGCCCGCGGCGCGCGCCCAGGGCGAGCAGGGTGCTCGTGAGCAGAATCTGAGCGCACCCTACGGCCCAGCCGAGGATCAGCACCGAGCCATGACGCTCCCGCCCGGAGGCGCCCTGCATCATGGTCTCGTGCTCGGGGTGGGGCAGCCCCTCGCTCATGAAAGAGGGCGGCCTCGAGAGGGCGAGGGCGAAGAAGGAGGC
>JBCCLG010001171.1:0-1678 GCA_039027015.1 Acidobacteriota bacterium
CGCGGTCGCGCCGCGCGGCTTCCTCGGTCTCGCTCGGCGGCGGAGTCAAGATTTTCTTTACCGATCATTTCGGAATCCGCCTCGACGGGCGGATCTACTCGACCTTTGTGGAGGAGGGAGACGAGTTCGACTGCCGGTTTGACGGCCGCCGATGCTTCCGCTACAAGGATGACGTCACCTTTCTGCAGTTCGACGCCAAGTTCGGGCTCATCTTCGCGTTTTAGCCGCGAGCCCGAAGGGTAGGGGGCGCCGCGACGTGAAACGGAGCGGCGCGCGCTCTTACGTGGGCCCATATCGCCTCGAGGACCGAATCGGCCGCGGCAGCATGGGCCAGGTCTTCAGCGCCTATGATGCCCGCCTCGACCGGCGGGTGGCGCTCAAGCAGATCCACGACTCCGCGGCGCAGGACCCCAAGAGCAGGCGGCGACTGCTGCGCGAGGCGCGCGCCGCGGCCAAGCTGAATCACCCGACTCTGGTTCAGATCCACGATGTCCTGGAGCAGGACGGCAGCGACTGGATCGTCATGGAGCTGGTGCAGGGCCGCACGCTGCGCGAGAGCCTCTCGAGGCGCCTTCTGCCGCCGGAAAGGGCTCTGGCCTACGCCGCTCGCCTTGCGGAGGGCCTGACGGCGGCCCACGGGCACGGCATCGTCCATCGGGATCTCAAGACCGACAACATCCTCATCACCCGCAGCGGCGGCCTGAAGATCCTCGATTTCGGGCTGGCGAAGGATCTTCAGCCGAGCGACGAGAGCACCCTCTCGCGCGCCGGCCAAATCGTGGGTACGCCGCGCTCGATGTCCCCCGAGCAGGCTCGAGGTCAGAGGGTCGACGCCAGAACCGACCTCTTCGCTCTGGGGGTCATCCTCTACGAGATGCTGACCGGGATCTCGCCCTTCGACGCACCCACCGCGGCGGGCTCCCTCGACAAGGTCTGCCGGCATCATCCGCCAAAGCCCTCAACCCAAGGCCGCGTGCCGCCCCGGGTGGACGATTTGGTGATGCGGCTTTTGGCCAAGAATCCGGGGGATCGTCCGGCCTCGGCGGCGGAGGTGCGTCGCGAGCTCGGCGCCCTGCTGGCGGCATGGCCGGGGCTCGAGGATGCCTCTCTCAGCCACCTCGTCAAGCTCTCGCCGCAGCCCGCGACAAGGGCGAGTGGGCAGGCAGGCTCGACGCGGTGGACCTCCGCTCCTGCCAGGACCGCAGTCGCGGCTCTTCTGTGCGCTGGAATCGTGGCCGGCCTGGCTTTTCTATGGAACCCGCGCAGCGCTCGCGAGGCGCCTCCTCCCCAGGGCGCTGGCGCCGCAGGCAGTGCCGGGGCAGCGCCTGTCTACCAAACGCCGGTCCCGGTTCAGTTTGAGGGGCTGAGCCATCAAGGCGATCCGGAGTACTCCCACTTCACCACGCGCCTCACAAAACTCCTGCGGGACCAGCTGCGCTCGATGGAAGGCAGGGTGAGGGCCTCTTCTCAACCGGACGTCGAGGCGGCGCCCGCTGAGGCTTCCGGGCGGGACGAGCGGGATTCAGGAGGCGAGCCTCTCCTTCTCGCGGGTGAGGTCACGTGGCTCGAGGGCTTGACGCCCCAGAAAGGCCGCTGGAACGCGGTGATCCACGTTGAAGTGCTGGATCCCGAGGCTCTCACCAACGTTTGGTCCGACCGATTCATCGAGCAATTCGAC
>JBCCLG010001172.1:0-1675 GCA_039027015.1 Acidobacteriota bacterium
CATCGACGCTTTCGGCGGCGAGCACCAGGGCGGCGGTCTCGGCAAAGGCGGGGTCGACCTCCGGCAGCCCGTCGCCCGGTGCGTAGAAGAGGCTCTCCTCGGAGTCTCCGGGATCTTCACCGGAACTCTGGCCCGCAACCCGCAGCCCCGGCAGGGTTTGCGCGGCGATCCACGTGGTGGCCCGCTCCCGCTCGGGCCGCGGCGCGCAGACCGCAAGGTCCCACGTCGCCGGCTCGGCGTCGCCGCCCGGAGGACGCATTCGGTAGGAGGGGGCGCTGGGCCCAAGACCCAGGCGCCTGAGCGCGGCTCGAAGGATCTCTGCGGGGCGCGGCATGGGGCGACGCGAAAACATCAGGAGGTGGGAAGGGCGAAGCGGCCGGCGCGCGAAGAGCGGACTGGGTTCGCGCTGTCAGGTCTGCCCGCGGCAAATTAACATACGCAGAAATGGACGACGCCACCCGCATCGAGCGCCTCCTCGAGGGCGACCCCGAGACCGTCACGGAAGTGCGCGCCTGGCTGCGCGCCAGCTTCTCGCCCTACAGGCAGCTCCTGGCGGCGGACCTCGAGGATTTGGAGCAGGACATCCTGATCTCCTTGTCCGAGGCGCTGCGGGTCGGGAAGTTTCAGGGTCAAAGCACCCTCCGTACCTATATTCGCGCCTATGCCCACCATAAATGCCTCGACGCCCTGCGCTCCCGGCGCCGCCGTCAGATGGTGGACCTCGAGGACGCCGAGCTGCCGACCGTGGCTCCCGAAGCCATCGCCCGCCTCGACCGCGCGGACGCCAGGGAAATGACCCGGCACGTGCTGGACGCCATGCCCGAAGGATGCCGCGATCTGTGGCAGATGATTCACGAGGGCCTGCGCTACCGGGAGATGAGCGATCGGCTCGGCGTCGCTGAAGGCGCGTTGAGAGCGAGGGTGCTGCGCTGTCGCCGGAAGGCGATCGAGGCCCGTGAGGCCTTTATCGCCAAAAAGAATGGCGAGTCCGCGTAACAAAAGCGGCGCTGGGGCGACTAGGTGGGTGAATGGGGCGCGAAAGCCCCTCTTGATCCTGAGCTCTTCCGCTGAGATTTGAGCGAGTGAACCCCTCATGACCCATCGCCACAACACCACCGAGCGCCGCGACACTGCCGAACGCCGCAACACCAGCCGGCGCGCTGAACGCTTCGAGAGGCAGCAGGTGATCGAGCTGCTTCCCTGGCTGCTCAACGATACCCTCGAGGCCGACGAGCGCACCGCGGTCCTCAGGGCCCTTCGAGAGGACGAGAGCCTGCAGGCGGAGCTTGACGCCGCCGCGGAGATCTTCCTGATCACCGACGAGCCTCTCTCCACCATGACCCTCGCGGAGTACGGTCTCGGGCTCGACAGCGCCGAGACCCCCCGACCCGAAATCGAGGCGCACCTCGCGGCCTCCAGCTCGAGCCGCGCGGAGCTTGAGCTGGTGCAGGCAGACACCGTCGTCGACTTCGAGCAGGCGGCGCGATCTCGCCGCGGAAGGTCCGGGACGATCTCCGCCCCGCAGCGCACGGTGACCTGGCGTCAGCTCGCGGCCGCGGCGGCCCTGGTGGTCGCCGCCGGTGCTCTGACGGCGCCTCGCCTTCTCGACCGAGACGCGGGATCCCAGGTGAACCGCGCCGAGGTCCATCAGGCGGCTCCGGCCGACGCGGCCGTC
>JBCCLG010001173.1:0-1673 GCA_039027015.1 Acidobacteriota bacterium
CGAGGCCCCGCGGCTGATTCTGACCGACCTCAACCCGCCTTACGTGCACGCCATGACCGAACCGGGAACCCAGGTAGCGCCGCTCTATGACGATCACCTTTACCGGAACAATCCCAAAGTCTTCGAATTCGGCGAAGCCTCCCGGCGCCGGCTGGTGACGCAGGCTCTCGAGCAGGGACGACCGGTCTGGGCCCTGACTCAAGAGCACGAGATCCGGGGCGTCCACGAGGCCTTTTCTGCCCCCGAAGGATTCGATTGGGAGATCGTCGCCTCCGCGGGCGGGCCAGGGCTGGCGCGCCTCGTTCCGCGCTAGGGCCTTTCTTTTCCGCCCTTTGACCCGCCGGCCTTCCTACCCTTTGGCCCGCCGGCTCTCGTCAGCCGTCGCTCGGGACCCGCAGACAATGCTCCGGGGTCCAGTGACTAAAGCAGCGCAGCTTCTCCACCGGCCGGGTCCGCGCCGCGGCGATCAAATGGGTGGGCTTGACCTCTCCTTCGCTGATCAGCAGCTCATCCAGGCGAGCGACCCGCTCGATGAAGGCGAGGTCTCTTGGGTCATGAAGATCAAAATTATGGCCGTAGCTACGATCGACAAAGACATCGATCACGTTAGCGAAGGCGATAAAGCAGTCGAAGTGAAAGGATTCCATCAAGAGAGGCAGGATCTCTTGGGCTCTGACCCCTTCGTTGCCCGAGGCGGAGCAGTCCCAGTTGACAAATTCATCGTCCCAGCGGGCGAGCTGATGGTTGTATTTGTACCGGCGGGGCATCTCCGCCCAGATCCTCTCGACGTGAGCGCTCGCTTCGGGCCACCGCATATGCCCGTTGCGTCCGATCATATCGTTGATCAAAAAGATACCGTTGGCGCCCAGGCTGCGGCGGATCGTGTCGAAAAGGTTCTCTAAACCCACGAGATGATGGAGGGAGTGGTTGGCGAGACAGACGGAGAACGTCTGCTGAGGCTGCCACTCTTCGAGGTTCAGGACCTCCAGGGAGCACAGCTCGGTCACGCCGAGCCGCTCAGCGGACTCCCGTCCCCGAGCGATCATCTCCGGGTTCAGCTCCAGGCATTGGAAGCTGAAGTTACGAATCCCTTGCTCCATCAAGCGCAGGGCGAGGCCGGTTTCCAAGTCGCAGTTGCCCGCGCCCACGCTGACAAATCGTGCGCCCCTCTCGGGCGCCTCAAGGCACGCCTCTTTGAGGTAATGCAGATAAAAGTCCTCGAGAGTCAAAAAACCGCAGTCCCAGAGCTTGGGGAGAACGTAGCGATTGCTCCAAAAGTGGAAAATCTCCGGCAAATCGTGAACGTTCTCGACGTCGCGATAATTCTCGAGCTCTTGTTCTAGCTTGGCCTGGGCTTGTGAAGAATTCAAAATTTTCTCCGAGGCGCGCTTAAAAGCGAGGGCGGCGGTTCGGGACGGCATCATAGCCGACGCCCGACTCGCTGACCTCCTCCGACCGCTTCCCTGGACGGCTGAGGCAGCCTCGCTCGGGACGGTGCGCTGCGTCGGAGACACACCGACGCTGCACTGCAGTCGCTTGACCCGCAGCCTCGAGGCTGCGGACTGACCTCCCGAAGGCACCGCAACGGGGGAATCCAGGGCTGAGCTGAGCCGGCAAGGAACGTGGAGAGCAAGGAGTCAGTCGTGAAGCCACCCACTTTCAAGAGCCCACCG
>JBCCLG010001174.1:0-1664 GCA_039027015.1 Acidobacteriota bacterium
AAGCATTGCGCCATGAATATCCTCTTCTCGCTCTCGCACATCGGCTACACCGTGCCGCCCCAGGCCGACGCCGGCTGGATGGGTGAGGCGGGCCCCGGGCCGTCCTACCGCGATCCGGGCTCGGGCGGTCCGGAGAACGACTTCACCAACCGCAACACCACCTTCCTGGTGTGGAACTGCCTGCATCTGGCGCGCATGCTCAAGGATCAGGGCGGGATTCCCGCCCACGGCAACCAGCCGGACGCGTGGGACGCGGGCTGCCATACGGATTTCAAGAGCCCCGAGCACAAGAGGTAGAAGAGGAGAGGCCCGACCCGACTCATGGAGAGAGCAGCCCAGCAGCAGCCCGCCGAGTCCCCCATGCTCCGCCTGTGGCGCTACGGCGTGGCCTACCGCGGACGCCTGGCCCTGGCGACCGCGTGCTCGATCCTGAACAAGGTTCTGGATCTGGCGCCGCCGGTGCTGATCGGCGCGGCGGTCGATATCGTGGTGCGCCGGGAAGACTCGATGCTCGCCGGCTGGGGCCTCGGCGATCCGCGCGACCAGCTGATGCTGCTGGCGCTGCTCACGTTCGTCATCTGGTGCCTGGAGTCGGCCTTCGAGTACGCCCATGCCGTTTTGTGGCGCAACCTGGCGCAGACGGTGCAGCACGACCTGCGCCTCGACGCCTACGCCCGCCTGCAGGATCTGGAGCTGGCGTACCTCGAGGAGCGCTCGAGCGGCGGCCTGATGGCGATCCTGAACGACGACGTCAATCAGCTCGAGAGGTTCCTCGACGGCGGCGCCAACGAGGTGCTGCAGGTGGCGACCACGGTGCTGCTGGTCGGCGCGACCTTCTTCTACTTAGCGCCTTCGGTCGCCTGGATGGCCTTTGTGCCGGTGCCTCTCATCCTATGGGGCTCTTTTTACTTCCAGCGGCGGATTCAGCCGCGCTACGCCGAGGTGCGCGAGCGCGTGTCCGATCTCTCGGCGCAGCTGGCCAACAATCTCGGCGGCCTGGCGACGGTCAAGAGCTTCGTGGCCGAGCGGCGCGAGGTCGAGCGCATGACCCGGGAGAGCACCGCCTACATGGAGGCCAACAGGCGGGCGATCCGGCTCAGCTCGGCCTTCTCGCCGCTGATCCGCATCGCGGTCCTCGTCGGCTTTACGGCGACGCTGATCTACGGCGGCTTCCTGGCCCTCGACGGCGCTCTGGAGGTCGGCGCCTACAGCGTTTTGGTCTTTCTCACCCAGCGGCTGCTGTGGCCCCTGACCCGCCTCGGTCAGACCTTCGATCTCTACCAGCGGGCCACCGCGTCGACCGTGCGCATCCTCGACCTGCTCGACACCGAGCCCAAGATCCGCGGCGGCGAACGCGCCCTGCCGGACCCGGGGGTGTCGGGCGAGGTGCGTTTCGAGGGCGTGAGCTTCGCCTACGAGGCGGGCTTTCCGGTGCTTCGCGCCCTCGACCTCGAGCTGGCCGCGGGCCGCACCACGGCCCTGGTCGGCGCCACCGGATCGGGCAAGACCACGGTTCTCAAGCTGCTGCTGCGCTTCTACGACCCCGATTCCGGGCGCCTGACCCTGGACGGTTACGACCTGCGCGAGCTGCGCCTTCCCGACCTGCGCTCGGCCATCGCGCTGGTCAGCCAGGACGTCTTTCTCTTCCACGGCAGCGTGCGCGA
>JBCCLG010001175.1:0-1663 GCA_039027015.1 Acidobacteriota bacterium
CCACCATCGAGGCGGGGCCATGGGCGTTTCTGATGGTTCTTCTGATCGCGGCCACCCACCTCATTTTCGGCAATATCAACTGGAGCTCTCTGCACGGCTACTATCGCCGCCGCCTGTCCTCGGCTTTCATCCTGCGCCGCGGCCGCGAGGGCGAGGAGCCGGTTCACCCGCGGGAGAGTCAGGAGCTGCGGCTCAGCGAGCTGGGCGAGCGAGGGCCCTACCACCTGATCAACGCGGCGGTGAACCTGCCGGCCTGCAACGAGATCGACCTGCGCGGCCGCAAGAGCGACTTCTTCCTTTTAAGCCGCTTCTTCTGCGGCAGCCCGAGCCTCGGCTACTGCCCGACCGACGAGCTCGAAAAGCGCGACCCCGAGCTGGATCTCGGCACCGCCATGGCGATTTCGGGGGCCGCGGCGTCGCCGCATATGGGAGTTAAGGAGCTGCGCGGCCTCTCCTTCTGGCTGGCTCTGTTCAATATTCGCCTGAGCTACTGGATCCCCAATCCCAAGAAGTCGGCGAGCGGCTGGCACCGGCTGCGGCCCGGGGTTTCCTACGTGCTGCGCGAGCTGACCGGCTCGCTGCACGATAAGGGCCCCTACGTCAACGTGTCCGACGGCGGGCATATCGAGAACCTGGGGCTCTACGAGCTGCTGCGCCGGCGCTGCCGCTTCATCGTGGCGATCGACGGCGAGGCCGACCCGGAGATGCGCTTTGACGGTCTGATGCGGGTGATGCGCTACGCCACCATCGACCTCGGAGTGGATCTCGAGGTGGACCTGGGCGATCTCGCCAAAAACGAGGCTGGCTTGAGCCGCGGGCATTACTGCCTGGGGAAGATCCGCTACCCCGCGCCGTCCGCGGCCGCGCCCAGGCCCGAAGGCCTGCTGCTCTACATCAAGCTCTCGGTGACCGGCAACGAGCCGGCCCACGTTCTCGACTACGGCGCGCGCCACCCGAGCTTTCCGCACCAGACGACCGCCGACCAGCTCTTTGACGAGAGCCAGTTCGAGGCCTATCGCGCCCTGGGCGAGCACCTGGGCGACGACCTTCTCCGCCCGGAGCTGCTCGGCCCCGGGTGGGGGGAAACGCGGAGCGGGGTGCGCGAGTGGTTCCGCGCTCTTGAGCGCAGCCTCGTGGAAGATGAGGCGAAGGTCGGCATGAGCTGAAAAAGCGGGCCGCGCCGTCAAGAAGAGCCGCACGATCCACGGTGAGCCTCCCGTTTCTGCGGCCGGACCGCGGAAGGGGGAGTTATAACCTTGCGAAGAAGTTCTTTACATCCCGAAGAGGGCCGCGTAAGGTGAGGGTAATTACAAATGCCTCGAGCTTTCCAAGCTTGACCCAGCCGAATTAGCTCGCCTTTCGATCGAGGCCAAATCCCATCACAGCCGAAGAGCCTGCACCCGTGACGAGCCAGGGAGAGACTCCGGAAATAGAGTCTGCGCCTCGCCCTGCGGCTGGCTGCATCATGTGCGACAGCCTCTACATCAAGCCGGGCGGCGCCATGCCCTGCTGGGACGACGTCGGCGAAGACCTGATCTTGAGGCGCCTGGACGAAAGAAGGCTCGTCGCCGGCCAAGAATCGGCAATTTTTTTCTCGCCGGAGCTCAAGCAGATCCGGGCGGAGTTCCAGGCCGGCCGCATGCCCCACCCCGACTTCTGCTCG
>JBCCLG010001176.1:0-1655 GCA_039027015.1 Acidobacteriota bacterium
CATCTGTATCTGAGATGCGGTATTCTGTAACATTCACTGTTCCATCTGTCATATGCATGGCTCAATACGTCTTTGTATACTTACTTATGTACACACCTGGACGCGCATCCTGGCGCCGCGCCTCGGCAGTCCGCTGACCTTCGCCGCGTTCGGCGAAACCGCGGCCGCCCCCGGCCAGCTCCACCTCGACAGGCTGCACCGCGACTACGGCTTTCCCGACCTGCCGCCCATGGACGCGATTTTCGGCATCGTCGGCAAACCGGTCTCGGGATCGCTCTCGCCGCGGCTCTACAACGGGGCGTTCAGGCGGCTGGGCCTCAACGGCGTCTACGTGCCCTTTCACGTCGAGTCCTTCGGAGATTTTTGGATCGACGTCGTGGAGTCGGGCAGCCTCGAGCACCTCGAGCTGCCGCTGTGCGGGCTGTCGATCACCTCGCCCTATAAAGGGGTGGCGCTGGCGGTCTCGGGGGCGTCGAGCCCGCGTTCCCAGCACATCGAGGCGGCCAACAGCATGCTTCTGCACCAGGGCGTGTGGGAGGCCGAGACCACCGACCTCGACGGCGTGGTCGAAGCCCTGCGGCAGGCGGGCGTTGACCCGCGCGGCCGCCGCGCCGCGGTGGTGGGATGCGGCGGCGCCGGCAAGGCGGCGGCCTACGGCCTGCAGCTGGCGGGCGCCCGGGTGACCCTGGTCAACCGCGGGCGCGAGCGGGGCGAGAGCGCCTCGGCCTCCCTCGGCCTGCCGTTTCTGCCGCTCGCCGACTTCGATCCCGGGCGCAGCGACATCGTGGTGCAGGCGACCGGCGTCGGACGCAGTGACGAGGACGACCTGGTCTTCGATCCCGAGCGGCTGCAGCCCGGCGCGGCGGTTCTCGACATGGTCTACCGCGACTCTCCGACCCGCCTCCTGCGGCGCGTGGCCGAGCTGGGCCACACCGCGGTGGACGGGCGGGAGATGCTGCTCTACCAGGCCCTCGGCCAGTTTCGTCTGCTCACCGGCCACCCGCTGCCCGAGGCCATCGCCCGCGAGCTTCTCGATCTGGAGGGCGGCGCCGGCGCTCCCTCCGTGGACGCTGATCCCAAGGAGACCACCCGATGAGGGAATCCGCCTCGCTGCCCACCGGCGTCGCCGCGCTCTTTTTCGCGGCCGCCCGCCGCCACCGGCGCCTGGAGGGCGAGATGGTCGAGCATCTGGAGTCGGACGGCTTCGCCGAAGTCATCCTGCCGGTGGTCGACTATCTCGAGCCGTATAAGGAGATGCTCAGCCGGCAAAGCCGCAACGAGCTCTACCGCTTCGTCGACCGCGACGGCGAGGTGCTCGCCCTGCGCGGCGACTTCACGCCCCTTCTGGCGCGCATCCTGGCGCCGCGATTGCCCTCCCTCGAGCTGCCGCTGCGCCTCTTTTACCGCGGCGACGTGCTGCGTTACCAGGAAGAGCGGGCGGGCCGCCAGCGCGAGTTCTACCAGCTGGGCGCCGAGGTCCTCGGCCTGCCGGGGGAGGAGGGCGAAGCCGAGGCGCTGACCGCCTTTCTCAAAATGCTCGAGCACAGTCACCGCCGCGGCCTGGTGGTGGTGCTGAGTGGATGTCAACACGGCCATCATGCGCGGCCTCCGCGGCGCGTCGCCCGATGGCGACGAGGACTGACCAAGATGACCGG
>JBCCLG010001177.1:0-1654 GCA_039027015.1 Acidobacteriota bacterium
GTTCGGGGTAGCCGCCCGTCTTGCCCTGCCCGCGAGCCGTCGCCTGTAGGAAGGCGTAAATCGGCTCACCTTCCGTCGCCCGGAACTCGAGGGCGTCCCAGGGGGCGTAATCTCCGCGCTCGAAGAGAATCTTTGAAACGGTGCGATAGTTGAAACCTGCGCTGCTCACCGTGAAGGCGGCGCTGTCTTTCCGGCGAATCGGAGTCCACGGATCTCCGAGGTTCGATCCCTGCTCCCCGGTGTCGATACGTGCGGCTTTTGTGGCGGTGACGTGGGCCTGAATACGCAAGGACTTGGCGTCGTTGAGACGTGAGGAGGTCAACCGCACTCGGCGGCAGACCTCCAGAACGTAGGGGTGCAGGTCGCCGGTCTTGAGGCATTCCTCTTTCTCGCCTCCCCACGGCCGGCACCAGGCAAGCGGCAGTCCAAATTCGGGGTGGAAGCCAAAATCGGTTCTCTTGGCGGCCACTCGAGCGAGCAGCATTTCGACATCATGACGAAATCTTTCGGCCCACGTCAGGCGCGGATAGAGGCCTATCAAGGGTCTGCTGGCAAAGCCTCCGTTCATGCGCATAATGCCATAGTTGCCCCGGCCCATAAATCCTTCTGTCGTCTGGAGCGTTATCAAGGCGAAGCACCAGTCTTCCAGCGAAGGAAGCGAAGAAAAACCGTTGGCTTTGACGTCGAAATTCTTCGCGGTAATCAGCACGCTCAAGATGTCGGGATGGTCTTCGGCGCGCCAGGCCTTGAGGGCTCCTTCGGGCACTGGCGGCTGGAAGAAAGCCGGCTTCTCGAGGTCTTGAACAACCAGATGGAAAGCTGTGGGCGCCGGGTCGAGATCCGAGACATAAGATCGCCAGGCCTCCGCAGGATGGTCGAGCGTGGTTTTGCCTGCTCGCTCGAGGGCCATGGCTGCGAGCTGCACCAGAAAGCAGAACCAGGCCTGGTGCTGATAGCTCCTAAGGCCCGTGAATCGAAGCTCTTCGCCTCTTCCAAGTCGTTCCAGAGCCTCGGCAAGGTCCAAGTGGAGAATTTGATTCGATGAGTCTCGAACTCCGATCCAGGGTATCCGGAGTAAATCGAGCGGTTCTGAATTCATGGATCCCTCCTTTTTGATTTCATCCGGCCTTGAATAGCCGTCTTAGGGCGGCTTCCCGGGTGAAGAACGACCCGGGAAGCCTTAACCCCGCTGGCGCGGGGGAACTGCACTAAAGCGTCCTCTCTTGAGGCAGAGACGCGGCCGATCTCGCCCGGAGGCGAGTCGCGCTTCGCCTTCAGCGAGCCGAAGGGAGCGCGATTCCAATTGGGAGAAGCTTCCCGTCACGCCATTCACCGGGCCCGAAAAAGCCTAGGCAGGCGGTCGATTGACAGCTTCGCTTCGATCCCACTAGTGTTCTCTGGGGCCGAGGGGACGTGGATCTAGAGGTTTGGCCAAAATCCGTCCACGTCCTCTTGGTTCTTTCACTTGTCTTGATGTCGTCTCCTTTTGCTCCCGCAGCGGAATAGCTGCGCAGAGTGATGGTAGATGAATAGCGAAATCAAAGTCAAACCGTCTATTCCTAAAGATCGCCAAAGCATGCTGGGTGCCCCCCAGGGCCTTACACCGTCTTGAGGCCCGAAGGGCCATAGACGAAGCGGGCCCCGCCAAGCCAAA
>JBCCLG010001178.1:0-1642 GCA_039027015.1 Acidobacteriota bacterium
CGACTTTCTGGTGAGCCACGAAAGCGTGGTGGACCGGCTTGTGCCGACCGAGAATTTCTTCTACACCCGCTGCGTACCCGAGGTCGATCCCTGGGGACAGGACTATCAATATTTGATCAACCCAAATTTGATCGCTGCGGACGTCCTCGCGATCCGCAGCGCCGGGGCGGACAACTCCTTCGAGGGCGAGACCTATACCGTTGGCCCGGAGTTCGACCCGGAGGGCGACGTGGTCTGGGCCAACGGCTCCTTCGTCAGGTTCCCGGTGGAGGCGCTCTTCGCGGACGACTTTGAGTCGGGCACTCTCGAGGAGTGGTCGGAAGCGAGCGGTTTGCCTGTTCTCTAGGCACCAAGAAGTCGTCTTCGGCTCCGGCCGAGCGGCGGGGCAATGTCTGTCCTAGACCGCGCGTGTCTTCTCCAGCGGGTGGCTTGGATGCCGGTAACTGGAGCCAGGCTTCCTGCTGAAGATGCGTGAACCGTGATCGGGCTAGCCGCAGCTTCGATGGAGTCAAGTCGGTCTGAGCGCGATCCTTACTCGACTATTTGAAGCACGGCTAGGCCATCCCGTGGATAGGGAATCTCGATAGCGTTCGCGCCGCCCAGGCCTGCCGGCGGAACGGCCGCGCCTCTTTTCCAGGCAGCAACCCGCAGCGGCCGGGCAGGCAGGTGATCGGGTCGCCACATACCTTCGCCGTCCGTGGCCGGAGCACGGCCGGTTAGCCAGCGCAGCAGGATCCCCTCGAGTACGATGCCGTCGATCTCGAGCTTGATCGGTGACCAGGGCGCTCCGTCCCCCGCCGCGCTTTCTACTTTGACCGCAAGCTTTGGCGCCGCGGGCTCGAAGCGCCAGATGATCTCTCCGCCGTCCGCCGCCTGATCTTCCCAAGGCCTCACTATAAAGGCGGCGGTGGCGTGCTTGGCGGCCACGATGGCCCCCGAGGTAACTGTATCGGGCAGGGCAACTCGGCCCTCGGCGTCCGCTGTGCCTCGCCAGAGCGGCTTGCCGTTCGCCGCGGACCTCAGCGCGATTGTCTCGGCGCCCGCCGCCGGCTGACCGCTTGGCAGGAGCAGGGTCAGCACGGTCGAGGATCCCACGGGCTCCAGCTCAATGCGCACCTCCCGCCTCTCCTCATCGCCAGCGATCTCGATCCTCAGAGGCTCCGCCGGTTGATACCCCTCGGCCCGCGCCGTGATCTGCGTGAATCCCGTCTGCTGTGGGCTGAGGAAGGCCCGGCCTTCAGGGTCGGTTTTGTGCTGGGTCACCGAGGTCGAGCGTCTCTCACCCTCGACCCGATTGGCCGCTATGACCTCGGCGTTTTCGATCGCCCGCCCGCCCGCGGAATCCACCACTTCGACGACGATTTCGTTGGCGGGCAGGTGGAAATCCAGAAGGGGCGTATCGCTGACGGGCTGCTCCGCGTAGCGAAAGGCTTGGCCGTTCGGCCGGTCCCTGAGAGTGATGCCGACGGGGTAGTAGCCGTCGCGAAGGAAGATCGCCTCGTACCGGCCCGGCACGGCGGTTTTCACGACGAGGCGCGGCGCCCCCGTGTGTGGGTCGGTAATTAAAGTGAACCTAGCGGGGTGCGCGTCGTCTCCCCCGCAGACGGGTGCCGGGAACGCCATAGGCGCCGGCGGAAAAAGC
>JBCCLG010001179.1:0-1641 GCA_039027015.1 Acidobacteriota bacterium
GATCGAAGCCGAACCGCGAGCGCTGGTGCAGGGCCTGGCGCTCGGCCTGGCGGCGGCGCAGCTCGTCGAGAAGGCGCGCGTTGTCGACCGCCACCGCCACCTGGTCGGCGAAGATTTGAAAGCGCGCCGCGTCCTCCTCGACAAAGAACCCTCCGGTGCGGCTCGACGCCAGGGCCACGCCCACGGTTTCTCCCTGCAGGCGCAGGGGCACGGCGATCTCGGAGCGCACGCTCTCGTCGACCGCCCAGTAGATGTCGGACCGGCCGGTGTGGCTGGCGACGTAGGGCTCGCCGGTGTGCGCCACGTGGGCCAGGATCGACGGCCGGCCGGGCCGCGAGAGCGGCACCGAGGTGGGGGGCCTCGCGGTGCCGGGATAGCCCGTCGGCTCGGCCATCAGCAGGCGCCCGGTCTCGCCATCGACCAGCGCGAGCACGCCGGCATCGGCGCTCAAGAAGGCCACGATCTCCTCGGCCACGGTGCGCAGCACGCGCTCAAGACCGCCGCGTGAGGAGTGCAGAAGCTCCTGCAGGTAGAGCAGGCTCGAGGCGCGCCGACGCTCCGGACGCACGCGGTCGTAGGACGCCCCGGCGGCGCGCGCCAGGCGCGCCAGGGCAGCGCGCGCGTCCGGCCCGGGCGGGTCCTCATAGAGCACCAGCAGTCCCCCCAGAAGGCGCCCCGAAACCTCGAGCGGCAGCACCTCGGCGCCCCGCGGCTCGAGGCGCTCGATCAGCGGCGCCAGAAGAGCGCCCTCGGAGCGGCTCTCGAGCGCCCGCACGCTGAGCGCCCCCGCCCCCTCGGCCGCCGCGCCGCCGCGCTCCTCGGCGCCGCCCCGGGCCTTGAGCACCGCGCGCAGGCGGCTGGTGGCGAAGTCGATATGGCGGTAGAGGTAGCGCTCCTGGCGCCGCCCCTCGTGGCGCACCTCGACGATCTTGAGCTCCCGGCCCTCGAGACTCGACACCATCACGGCCAGGGCCCCGCCGATCAGGTCGAGGGTCGCCTCGGCGAGGCGAATCGCCAGCTCGGTTTCGGTGATCCGCCGCAGGCGGGTCGTGAAGCGCTCGTCCACCCGGTGCGCCCGCGCCCGCTCGAGCTCCACGGCGGCCTCCTCGCACAGAACGGCGATCTCGCGCCGCCGCTCCTCGCTCACCGGCTCCACCGCCTTTTCGGCCACCAGCAGCAGACGGCCGAACGGGCGCTCGCCGTGCAGGGGAAAGACCCGGCACGCCTCGAGGCCCAGGCGGTTGAGCACAAAGGCGTCGGGCGCCGCCGAAAAAGCCTCGGGCACGGCGCCGAGAGCCAGAAGACGGCGGGACCGCACGTCGTCGGTGGTCGCCGCCATGGTCTCGAGGGTGTGGGTGAGCGGATCCTCCATCTGCAGGTGGGCGTGCCAGCCGCGCGGCAGGTAAACGTGGAGAGCCTGCATGAAATCCACGATGCCGGTAGCCGGCAGGTAGCGCGGGTTGCGCGAGAACTCGTGCACGCGATGGCTCGGCGGGTCGGGCGGCATCTCACCTCTCTCGGACGGGGTCTGAACCTGAATCCTGCCGCGCCGCGCGGCTTTTGTCGAGCCGCCCCGCCGCTGGGTACTATGGACCCATGGCAGAAAGCGGAACGCGCCAGGTCTCCGAGCGGCCGCCGCGC
>JBCCLG010001180.1:0-1640 GCA_039027015.1 Acidobacteriota bacterium
GCTGGCCCGCGGCGTCGGCGGCTCCGAGGGCTTCGAGCACCCGGGTCCACACCAGCCGCCACGCCCGGAGCTTGGCGATCTCCAGGAAGACGTCGCGCCCCACGGCGTGGGCGGTGAGGAGCTGGGGGGCGGCGTCGGCGGGTTCGAGCCCCGCGTCGTCCAAGCGGCGCAGGGTTTCAACGCCGGAGGCCAAGGTGAAGGCAAGTTCCTGGACCGGCGACGCGCCCGCCTCGTGGAAGGCCGCTGAGCTCAGAAGGCCCGCGCGCATGCCCGGCGTCTGCTCACGGCACCAGCGCCCGGCCTCGGCGAGGCCGGCATAGATCGCCGCCGGGGAATCCGGCAGCTCCCCCGCGACCGCCAGGCTCGCCATGGCGTCCACGCCGAGGCTGCCCCGCAGATCGCCCGGCGCCGTATCGCCGCGGCGGCACCAGGCGTCGAGCAGGCCCGCGGCCAGAAGCGGCCTCGGGCCGAGGTCGAGATGCAGCTCGATCAGCGAGGCGTCGACCCCTTCGAGCAGCTCCGCAAAGCCGCCGAGGTCCCGGACCTCGATGCCCCCGTCAGCCAGGCGTAGCCTCAGGGCCGAGGCGCCGAGCTGCAGATCGTGGTGCACGAAGTGGCGGGCCTTTTGGAGGCTCGCGCAGTCGATCTCCAGGCCGACCCCCCAATCGCCCGCGCCGCCCTGTGCCCGGGGAAGGCGGGTGCCTCGGGCGTAGGGGGCGCGACCCGGAAACCCGGCGGGATCCGAGTCGGTGGGCGCGGTTTGCTCATCCTCGAGGGCTCTGAGACCCAGGCCGTCGGGCTCGCGGTAGGCCAGGATCTTTTCCGGATCGCCGCCGCGCAGATCCTTCGACACCTTGGCGAGCCAGTCCTCGAAGGTGAGGGGCGCGAAGTCGGTTGCTTCTTCAGCCACTGAAAAGTCTCAAAGTTCTAGCCTCGGCGCTCCCAGCCGCGCTTCACCCCGCCGGCGATCATCCCTTCGGCGAGCTCCTCCGCCGTTTCGGCGTCGGGGGCCAGGCGAACCTCCCGCTGCAGGGGCTGTTTGCGCCCGGGGCTGTAGTCGGTCCAGTGGACCACGAAGGCCGGGAAGCTGGGATCCGCCTTCTCTTTGTGGGTCTGCCACACCACCAATTTTCGAACCGCGGTCTTCCCCTTGGTCACCTTGGTGTAGACCTCGCGGCGCACGATCTCGCTCTTCGGCCGAACGATCTTCTCCACCGCTGCGCCCAGCTCCTCGATTTCGCAGCGCTCGAGGATTTGGGCGGCCCGCACATCGAGGGGCGAGACTTCTTTATCGTCCCGCACCCGCGCGAGGATCGGGTGAATCAGGCTGACGCCGGCCTTGAGCTGCAGCGGGGCCCAGCCCGTGGCGGCCTCGTATTCGAGCACCATCCGCCGCACGGGACGCCCGGAGGTGTCCTCGACCTGCAGATCGGTGACCTTGACCTCGACCACCAGGCTCGACTCCACGAAGCGATACAGCGCGCCCGTCGAGCTGGCGAAGCGGTACTTCGACTCGGCCAGGGTGCCCGAAAGCCTGCGGTAGAGGTCGGCGCGCAGCTCGTCAGAACCGAGGTTGCCCACCGAGCCCACCAGCTGGAACTGGCCGTTTTCGCGCAGGACGGCGAGCAGGAGCGAGCGCA
>JBCCLG010001181.1:0-1640 GCA_039027015.1 Acidobacteriota bacterium
CCCGGGCCCGGGCCTCCTCTCTTTGCGCGCAGGCCCGGGCTCTCTCTCTTTAGAGGCTCAGGTCCGCCTGGCGCCGGAAGCCTCGCGGATCTCGGCCCGGCGCCCGCAGCTGGCCGCAGGCGGCGCTCACGTCGTCGCCGCGCTGCCGGCGCACGGTGGTGGTCACGCCCCGGGCCATCAGGCGTTTCTGAAAGGCCTTGACCCGGTGAGTCGGCGAGGGCTGGAGGCGTCCGTCGAGCACCGGGTCGGGGTTGAGCGGAATGAGATTGACCTTTGAGCGCACCTCCGCCAGCAGCGCCGCCAGCAGATCCGCGTCCTCCAGGGAGTCGTTATAGCCGTCGAGCATCAGATACTCGAAGGTAACGCGCTCTTTGGGGGCGAGGGGGAACCGGGCCAGAAAAGGGATCAGCTCTCCGAGGGGATAGCGCCTGTTGATCGGCATCAGCTCGTCGCGCCGTCGGTCGTCCGGGGCGTGGAGAGAGATCGCCAGCTGCGGCCGCCGCTGCCAGCTCGCCATCTCCTCCAGTCCGGGCAGAACGCCGGCGGTGGAGAGCGTGATGCGGCGCCAGGAGATGCGATCCAGCAGAATGTCCAGGGCATCGCGGAGGTTTCGCAGGTTGAGCAGCGGCTCACCCATGCCCATGAAGACCAGGTTGAGGCCGTGGGTCTCCGGCTGGGGCCGCTCCTCGACCTCGAGCACCTGGCCCAGGATTTCGCCTGCGGTGAGGTTGCGGCCGGCGCCCCAATAGCCCGTAACGCAGAAGCGGCAGGCGAGCGAGCACCCGGCCTGGCTCGAAATGCACAGGGTCCGCCGGCTGCCGTCTGGAATATCCACCGCCTCGATGGTGGCGCCGTCATGCAGCCGGAAGAGATATTTCACCGTGCCGTCGCTCGCCCTGTGGGCTTGATCGACCACCGGCCTTCCGACGCGAAATCGCTCCGCCAGCTGGCCGCGGAGGGTCTTCGAGAGACTGCTCATCTCCGCAAAGTCGCGCACCGACTGTTCGTTCAGCGCGCGGTAGATCTGGTCGATGCGAAAGGGCTTGTCGATCAGCGGAGCGAGAAGCTCGCGCAGGCGGGCTTTGGGCAGGCCCAGGAGGTCTGGCCTCGCTTCGCCGCCGGCGGATGGATGCGGACGTCCCGGAGCTCGAGCGGGCGCCGGGGAGGAGGCCATGACGGAAGGAGGGACGCGCGCGCTCAGCGGCGCCGCTTGGTCGAGCGGGTGGTGTCGATGCCGACCGACTCGAGGAAGGCCATGTCGCGGCTGTCGAGGCGAAAGGCCGGGTTGGGGCTCGAGGAGTGGAGAGAGGAGTCCGCGGAAATGCCGACGGGCGCCGCTTGCGGGCCCACCTCGATCAGCGTCTGGGCGCCCTGGTGGGTCTTCGTATCCACCGCGAGGTAGAGTGAAAGGCCCTCCCGGTGGATGCGCTGAATCGCTTTCTGGCAGTCGCTCGACTCGGCCATCGCTTCGGCAACGGCTTTGCTGAGGTCTTGTAGAAGCTTTTGAATCGGCTCACTCATGCTGTTTCGAGGCTACTCGTCGGTTCTTGGGGTGTCAAACGAAGAGGGAGGGGAGCGGGCTCAAAAGTGCCAGATTGGCCGGCATGGGTGGCATATTGGCTCTTTCGCCCGGTTACTCC
>JBCCLG010001182.1:0-1636 GCA_039027015.1 Acidobacteriota bacterium
ACGAGCGCGCCGACGGCGTCCCGCTCTCGGCCACGCTCTATCTCCCGCCCGGCTACGACGCCGAGCGCGACGGCCCGCTGCCGATGCTCATGTGGGCCTATCCCCAGGAGTTCAAGAGCGCCTCGGCGGCCGGCCAGGTCACGGACTCTCCCCACCGCTTCAACCGCATCAGCTGGGCCTCGCCGATGCTTTGGGTGAGCCGGGGCTACGCGGTCTTCGATGATCCCAAGATGCCGATCATCGGCGAAGGCGAAACCGAGCCCAACGACACCTTCCGCGATCAGCTGGTGTCGAGCGCCAGGGCGGCGGTCGACGAGGTGGTGCGGCGCGGCGTCGCCGACCGCGACCGCATCGCCATCGGCGGGCACTCCTACGGCGCCTTCATGACCGCCAATCTGCTGGCCCACTCCGACCTCTTCGCCGCCGGCATCGCCCGCAGCGGCGCCTACAACCGCACGCTCACCCCCTTCGGCTTCCAGTCCGAGCAGCGCACCTTCTGGCAGGCGCCGGACGTTTACTTCACCATGTCGCCGTTCATGCACGCCGAGAAGATCGAGGAGCCGATCCTGCTGATCCACGGCGCGGCCGACAATAATTCGGGCACGTTCCCCATGCAGAGCGAGCGCTTCTACCACGCGCTCAAGGGCCACGGCGCGACCGCCCGCCTGGTGATGCTCGAGCACGAGAGCCACGGCTACCGGGCCCGGGAGTCGATCCTCCACATGATGTGGGAAACCGACGCCTGGCTCGAGCGCTACGTCAAGAACGCCGCCCCGAGCGAAGGGGGCGAGGAGAAGGCGCGCGCCGCCGAGCGGCGGCCAGCGGCGGCGGAGCCCGCGGCGCTGGCGGCGAGCGAGCGCTAGGCCTCAGCGGCTCGCGGCGCGGCCGCGCGGGCTAAACCACAGTCGACCGGTCTCAGGGTGGCGGGCCACCGCCACGTCGAGACCGCCGTAGGCCGCCTTGAGCCGCTCCGGCAGAAGAACGTCTTCGGGGGAGCCCTCGAGGATGGCGCTGCCGGCGCCTAAGAGGGCCACCGAGTCGGCGTAGGCGGCGGCCTGGTTGAGGTCGTGGAGGGTGACCACCACCGCGAGCCCGCGAGCCGCCAGCTCGCGCAGGGCCACGAGCACCTCCTCCTGATGGCGCAGGTCGAGGTGCGCGGTGGGCTCATCGAGCAGCACGGCGTCGGGCTCCTGGGCCAGGATGCGGGCGAAGAGAACCCGGCGATGCTCGCCCCCCGACAGCTCGGTGAGCGGCCTGCCGGACAGCTCGAGAAGGTCGGTGCGCTCGAGCGCCGCGCGGGCGGCGGCGCGGTCCTCGGCGGCCATGGGGGCCAGCCAGCCGCGGTGGGCGGCCCGTCCCAGGGTCACCACCTGCTCGACGGTCAGGGGCCACGCGGCGCTCTCGACCTGCGGCGAGAAGGCGATGCGGCGGGCCAGGGAGCGTCGCGGCAGCCCGGCGACGTCCCGCCCGCCGATCGTGACCCGGCCCGCCGCCGGACGCAGCAGGCGGCCGAGAAGACGCAGGAGGGTGGTCTTGCCGCTGCCGTTGGCGCCCACGATCACCGTCACCTCGCCGGCGCGGGCGGTGAAGCTCGCCGCCTCGAAAATCGGCGGCCGGCCGCGGCCGTAGCCGAAGC
>JBCCLG010001183.1:0-1631 GCA_039027015.1 Acidobacteriota bacterium
CCGCCGTCCAGAAGCTGGGCGATGTTCTTGTGCTCCAGGTTGGCCAGAATCTGGCGCTCCTGTCGGAACCTTTCCCACTCGCCGTCGCCGCTCAGAGGATCTCGAGCAAGCTTGACGGCGACTCTCTTCCGATAGACGTCGTCGTCCCGAGAGGCTGAGAAGACCTCTCCCATGCCTCCGCGCCCGATGCACTCCTCGAGTCGATAGGCTCCAATTTTTGCGCCCGGGTGAACGCACCGAGCGCTCAGCGGAGGGAGTCCCTCTCGGGTGGACTCCAAGAAGGTACCGGCCTCGTCGTAGGCCGCGAGAAAATCCTGAACCTCCCGCTGAAGAGTCTCGTCCCCTGCGCATTCCTTCTCGAGTCTCGCAGCCCTCTCGTCAAGGGGCGTCTCGAGGAGCGTATCGAGAACTGCCCTGACTTTCCGCCATCTTCCTGCGTCCATCAACTAATCCTTTCTGAGCTCTCGGAGAAGCCACGCTTTGGCGCTGCCCCAGTCACGCTTGACGGTCGCCGGAGAGACGTCCAGCTCTTTGCTGATCTCGTCGATGGTCAGGCCGCCAAAATACTTCAGCTCCACGACCCTGGCCTGTCGAGCGTTCAGATCCGCCAAGGATCGAAGCGCGCTGTCGAGTGCCTCTACCTCCAGGTTTTGTGAAGGCTCTTGAGGCAGCCGATCGGCGTTGAGAGTTACGACCGTCGGTCCTCTCTTCTGAGCGCGTCTGCGGCGAGAGTGGTCGAGGAGAACCCTGCGCATGATCTCAGAAGAGATCGCAAGAAATTGGGCTCGGTCCCGCCACTCCGTTTTCTCCTGGCAAACGAGACGTAGATAGGCCTCATGAACCAAGGCGGTAGGCTGGAGCGTGTGGCTCCCGAACCCACGCCGAAGGCGGCCGCTTGCTAGGCGATGAAGCTCTCGATACACCGCGGCGAGAAGTCGTTCCTGGGACTTGGTATCGCTCCTGTCCCATCGTGAGAGCAAGCCTGTGACGTCGGAAGCCGTAACCATCTTTTGATCTCCTCCCCCTTTACGCGCAAAACAGTCGCGCAAAGAGCTCATCGACCCCTGATTTTCGCCAAGAAACTGCTGGGCTCTTGGCTGATGCTGCGCCATGAGCCGATCGCGGCGGTTTGTGCGCGTAAGCCGGCCGGACAACTCTTGAGGAGGAATAGCGAATGGCAGGCAGTGTCTCCCAGGGTGCGGCGCAGCGGCTTGAGGCGAGTCTAGACCTGATCGAGCAGAGCCTTCTAGCGGTCCGAAAAAGGTATCGTTTCTCTGCCGCTGAAGCCGAGGAAATTCGATCTCAAACTTATCTCCGGCTGGTCAAGAACAACTATGCGGCGTTTCGCCGATTTCAAGGAAGGTGCAGTTTACGAACCTATTTGACGACCATTACTGCCAGCGTGGCCCTGGACTACCGCGCTTCGAGATGGGGCAGGAAGCGACCTTCCCGAATCGCAGTGGAGGCGGGGCTCCCAGGAATGCTTCTCGAGGTTCTCCTGACCGAGGGCGTATTTTCACATCGCGAAGCCGTGCAGATGAGTCGCAGTCATCTGCCAAATTCTTCAGAGGCCTCTCTTGAGGACTTGATCGTCAAGCTGCCGCTCCGCCTCAGACGGGTTGAGGTGCCCC
>JBCCLG010001184.1:0-1623 GCA_039027015.1 Acidobacteriota bacterium
ATCCCGGTGAGTCCTACGGCAGCGTTCTCTATCCGCAATTCAGCGGAGGTGGCGCGTTCACCTCCGCCACCAGCCTGGGATCGCGCCGCTACGGCGGCTCGGGTGGCGGCGTCATCAGGCTCAGCGCCGGAGAGCTGGTGCTCGATGGAGACCTCCGCGCCAACGGCTCTGCAGGCTCAGGCGGCCACCAGGCTGGCGCTGGCGGCACGGTCCTGATCGAGGCTGCGCGCCTCGCAGGCGGCGGCTCGATCGAGGCGCAGGGTTTCGAGGAGCTCCACAGCGGCGGCGGCGGCGGTCGCGTAGCGATCTGGGCGGATCAGCTGGACGGCTTCGCGCCTCAATCTCAGGTTTCGGTGCGGGGCGGCACGAGCGGCAACGACCAGTTCCCCTCATCGCGCGGCCGGGGCGGCTCCGGAACGCTCTTCGTGCGCACCGCAAGCTCTATTCACGGTGACCTCTTCCTCGACGCCGAGGAGCTGGACGGACGCCCCGTGGGCGCCACGCCGCTGCCCACGGTAGGCGAGTTCCTCATCGGCTCGGTCACTCCCGACGTCGGAAGTCCGACCCACGCCTGGGTAGAGCCCGCAGCTTCGGGGGCCGTCTTTAGCGTCGGCGTCCGCGGTGAGTGGGTGCGCGTCGGGGGCGTGGACTACCGCATCCTCGAGGAGGGGAGCGACCGTCGATCGGTGCTGCTCGAGAACGCATCCGGACAGATCAGCGCCGGAGCCGAGGCGCGGGGCGTCTACAAATTCGATACCGTTACCATCGCTCAAGGGGCCTTCCTGCAGGTTATGAGCGTGCTCGAGGCGGACTCGGTTCTCACCCCCGACGGCGGCCGGCTCGAGACCGGCGAAACGGCGCTCGACAGCTTCGTGGTCGAGGCCGGGAGCACGGTCAAAATCGATGGCCTCCTCGAGGTTGATGAGCTCCGGGTGGGCGGCGAGCTGCGCCCAGATGACGGAGTGCAGGGTCTGGAGATCCGGGCGAATCGGGTAGTGGTCGAAGCCACCGGCCTCATCGACGTGAGCGGCCACGGCTTCTCCTTCGGGACCAACGATAGCGGTCTCCGGGGTCTGGCGCCCGAAGGGGTTGTCGGCTCCCTGATCAGCGGCAGTCACGGCGGATTCGGCGCTTCGGGCACCGGCGATCCCGGTGAAATCTTCGGCAGCGTCTATCGGCCGCGCTTTTCTGGCGGCGGCGCCGGCTACTACAACGGCGGCATCGGCGGCGGCGTCATCGAGATCTTTGCGCCGGAAATCGTGCTCGAGGGCGAGCTGCGAAGCGACGGCACGCCGGGATCGGACGGCAGGCGCGGCGGCGCCGGCGGCACCATTCTTCTCGAGACCGATCGCCTGATCGGCGCCGGCGCGATTCACGCTCGCGGATCCGACGCCGAGAGATCCGCAGGCGGCGGCGGCCGAGTGGCGATCCTGGCGCAGGAGCTGATCGGCTTCGACCCGGGGAACCAAGTCTCCGCCGCGGGTGGCCTGCAGACCTACAGCAGCGATATGCATCGCGGCGGTGCCGGCACGATCTACGTCAAGACCGGGGCCTCGACCTTCGGCGACCTCGTGGTCGACGGCCAGGAGAGCGGTGGGCTGGGGATGGGAGAAACCCTGCTCC
>JBCCLG010001185.1:0-1620 GCA_039027015.1 Acidobacteriota bacterium
CCTCGTGCTCCTCCGGCGAGTGCACCGCCATAAAGACAGGATCGAGCACGTTCAAATAAAGCGCCTGGGGGGCGAACCAGAGGTAGAGATGCGCCGCTCCCCACTCGGCGGCGACCCGGGCGCCGGCGGGCAGGGATCTCCCGAATCTGGCCCAATCCTGCTCCCGGCCCAGCTCCTCGCCGCGCGCTCCTGCCAGGCCCGTGAGCAGGCTGGCGCTGCGCCATCCGCCCAGGAGAAGCGCCGCGGCGAGCGCGAGCGCGAGGGGGAGTCGCCTCGCGGTGCCGGGCAGACGGATCCAGGCGCTCGGCTCGAGGTTTCGGCGACGCAGCTCGAAGAGCACGGCGAGGGCTAGAAAGGGCACGGCGTAGGTCGAGAAGCGCAGCATCAGCGCGTAAAGGCCGCACCACACGAGCGCCGCGACGCCCACGGCGTCGGCCATGCTGCTCGAGTCTGCAGGAGGCTCCTCGGAGCGAGCGCGGCGGGAGGCCCAGACGGCTCCGAGCGCTATCAGGACGGCGAGGTTTAGCCCCAGCAGCTCGCCAGGCTGATGGCTGCCGATCTCGGTGCCGACGTCGAGGCTCGACTTATGCACGAAAAAATCGAGGCTCTGCACCTTCCAAACCACCAGGTTGTGGGGAAAGTGCGGGTGGACCCACAGCCCGAGCAGCGCGCCCAGGGTGGGGTAGGCCACCAGCGGCCACCGCCAGCTTTGCCGCACGAGGCCGCCGTGCAGAAACCAGAGGCCGCACAGCCCGAGAAGGGCGTGAATAGCGGTATAGGACAGGGCGAAAACGAAGGTCACCAGGCCGAGCGTGCGGAAGCGTCCGCGCCCGACGCACCAGGTGGCGGCCAGAACGAGAACCAGCGCGAAAAGCTCCGGCCGGAGGCGGATCGACCGGCCTAAGAAGTCTAAAGAGCCGAGATAAACCAGCAGCGGCAGCGCCAGCCCCCAGCGGCCCGCGGCGAGCCGCCCGAAGGCCGCCAGGCCGCCGACGATCAGCGCGTTCCAGAAGGCCAAAGCCCAGCGTCCTGCCGTGCTTTCAGGGCCGCTCCAGACCGCGGCGAAAGGCGCGGTGAGCGCGTGGAAGAGAAATTCCTTATCGCCGAAACCCTCGCGCAGGAGGCTATAGCGCGCCCACGGCAGTTCGTCGACCACGCCGACCGTCGCGTAGACCCGCGCGATCGCCAAATGGAAGTAGGAGTCGGTGTCGTAAAGAACCGGCAGGCCCGCGAAAAGAGCCCCGAAAAGACTGAGGGCGACAAGAGCGATCAAGAGAGGAGCGGCCCAGCTCCGGACGGGAGGCATGGCCGGAGACTAGCACCGGCCCTGAGCCCGGCCGGCCGGCTGGTCACACGACGCGATAGCCCTCACCGTGGACCGTCTGCAGGATCCGGGGACGGTGGGGCTGGCGCTCGATCTTCTTGCGCAGCGCGGCGATGTGCACGTCGACGGTGCGGCTCGAGACGTCGGCGGCGTAGCCCCAGACCCGATCGAGCAGCTCATCGCGGCCCACGACCTCGCCGCGGTGGGTGAGGAGGTAGGCGAGCAGGGCGCGCTCTTTGCCGAGCAGCGGGATCACCCTCCCGTCTCGCTTCACCTGCGCCGCGGCGAGGTGAAGC
>JBCCLG010001186.1:0-1619 GCA_039027015.1 Acidobacteriota bacterium
AGAAACCTATCTCGATTTGGATGAAGGAGAGTCCATGGACTACGCTCAAAGAATGTCTAGAAGTCACCACGCGCAGGAAATCGAGGAGATGGAGCTCACCTGGGCCGGGCGCCTTCAGCGAGACGCCAAAGCGGACGGAGTCAAGGAGGGCGAGAAGCTCGGTCGAGCCAAAGGCTCCCGAAGCATGCTCGAGGCGCAGCTGCAAGAGAAGTTCGGCGCCCTCGATGGCGCCAGGAGGCGAAAGCTTCGGGCCATCGAAGACCCCGAGAAGCTCAACGAGATTGGCCGCCGCCTCCTCAAGGCCGAGTCGTGGGGCGAGCTAGGGCTCGACGACTAGAGTTCCGGCCAAAGGCTCCGGAAGCAAAACCACTGATGCGGCTCGGAGCGGATCGCCCACTCGATGTGGTCGGCCAGCTGGTCCGCGCCCCTCTTGAGGTCTGCGCCTCGGTCTGCCGTCTTCTCCACCGAGAACGGCTCGCGAAAGACGAGCCGATAGCGCCGCCGGCCCGTTCTCAGGACGAAGACCGGCAGGATTTTGACCTCGGCGGTTCGGGCCAGCGTCGAGGGACCCGCCGGTAACTCGAACTCCTTGCCGAAGAGCCGCGACTGCACCACCCGCGCCCCGGTGCGCGGTCGATCGCCCTGCACGGCCACGACTTCTCCCGCCTTGAGGGCGTGCACCAGGGGCAGGGCGTGAAGGGGGTTCATGCTCTGGAAGTGCCAGGAGTACCGGTCGGATCCCGGCTGGTCGTCGAGCAGGCGCTGCACAAAGGCCTGGGCCTCGGCGTTGCCCTCGGGCTCGCGCACCAGATGGACTCTTCTCTGCTCTTCGGTGGACGGCAGCATCGAGCCGACCTCGTAATTTCCGATGTGCGCCGTCGCCATCACGAAACCGTCGCCTGAGCCGGTGATCTCTTCCCAGAACGCCTCGTTCTCGATCGAGATCTCGAAGGCGCGGTCGGTCACCAAACGCTCGAAGCGCTCCGAGAGGCACCAGGCGAAGGTATGAAGGGTCCGCCAGATCCGGCGCTGCCTCTCCCAAAAGCCGCAGGGCCCCAGGACCGAGCTGAGGTTCGAAGCCACCGCCGCGCGGATTTTGATCAGGGAGAGGAAGAAAAAGCTGGTGAATAGAAAGATCACCGGACCCACGAGGGCGTCCGGCAGGATCCGCACGCCAAAGCGGTGAAAGCGGTACCAAAAGACGCCCGTCACGTGGAGCGGCCCGAGGATCTTCTGGGCCAGGCTCCTCTCGGGAGCGTGGAGGAATTCTTCACGGCTCGTCATAAACTGCGCCTCGATGCTGTCGATGTTTCATCTGCTCTTGGTGGTCGGGCTGGGCGGATTCTTCGCCCTCTTCCTGCCGCTGTGGTGGATGATCCTTCTCGATCTTTCATTTATCACGCTCTTCGGCAGCTGGAGTCTCGGATTTCTCGTCGGTCCGAGCGATCTGATGATGGCCATGATGGCCGGCGCCATTCTCGTCCGCGGCCGCCGAACCGAGGAGTGGCGTTGGGTCAAATTTCCGTTCATGGCCTGGTGGCTCCTGCTGCTCGTGTGGCTATGCCTGTCGTACCTCAACGCGCCGATCAACCAGCCGAATCGCACCGGGTCGGTGAGAT
>JBCCLG010001187.1:0-1613 GCA_039027015.1 Acidobacteriota bacterium
CCCCCGTCAGAAATCACTGCGGCGGCTCTGTATTGCCGACTTCTTTTTGCCGAAGGCGCAGGCCCAGCCAGGGCAGTTTGATGTGTTTCCCATGCAGGCGGTCACCGTTGGCGAATTTGCCGTCCGTCCCGAGCGCGGACCGGATCGAGGTCCGCGCGCGCATCGTCGACGAGCGGGGCACTCCGATCGAAGGGGCTACCGCGCGATGGCTGGAGGACGCGACGATCGAAGGTGGGACGTCCGACGTCGATGGCGCGCTCGTCTTCGCCCGTGATCGCCGATCGTGGTCGGACGCGGCGACCCTTCGGATCGACGATGGACGGCACGCCCCCGGGTACCTGTTCTGGCGCGATGCGCCGGGCGGACCGGTGGCCGAGGCCGGGGATCAGGTCCTCTACGACGCGCCCGGCAATCGGACTTATGACGGGGTGGCGATCGGGGATCTCAACGATGACGGCCTCAACGATCTGGCCCTTGCGCCGATCGGCACGTCAGTCCACATCTTCCTCCAGAATCAGGCCGGCGTCCTGGAATTTCTCGGCAGCTTCCCGTTTGGCCCAGCAGGGCTCCACGATTCCATGGAGATCCGCGACTTCGACGGCGATGGACTCAACGAGATCGTCGGCGTCTCGATCCAGCAGCTCGTCGTGCTCACGTCGCCGGCGCATCCCGGGGGTCCTGAGGTCGACCAAATCATCAATCTGGGAGGCGGCGAGAATTTCTTTTTCTACAAGCACCACCTCTATAGTCAGGACATCAACGGCGATGGCCTGCAGGACGTGGCTGTCGCCAATAACGAGCTGGGTGTCCAGGTTTTCTTGACGGACGGGGTGATTTTCGTGGACGGCTTTGAGAGTGGCGACACCACCTCCTGGTCGGCGAGCCTTCCGTGAGGCTAGCGTTTTCCAGGTTCGACATCCTGTTCACGGACCCGGTCAGGCGGCTATCCGTCGAGGCGCTGACGGAGAGAGAGGGGGCGCATATCGGTCCAGACCTCATCGATCAAGTCGAGGCTCTCCTGCCGTGGGGCGGGCTCCCGAACCACCCGCCAGCCGGCGGGCACGTCCTGGCCAGCGGGCCATATCGAGTACTGCTCTTCGCCGTTCATCACCACGTAGAACTCGGCTTTGTCGTCATCGAACATCGGTGGACTCCTGTGGGTGGAGAAGGTTGCGTTGAAGGGTTTGGGTTTGCGGACGGTGTGGCCCGCGGCCGGCGCCTCAGGCTTCGGCGCCCAGCTGTCTTGGTGGATCGCGAGGCTCGGCCACTGGTGGGGCTTCCGGCGCCTCGACCTCGAGCTCACGCAGCGGCCGGTAGAGAGAGGCGCGCACCACGGCGAAGGCGAGAAGCAGGCCCAGGCCCATGGCGAAGAGCGCCGTGCCGCGGCCGCTGCCCACTCCGATCATCGGCCCGAGGGTGGGGGCTAGGGGCCCGTCGGGCATCAGCAGGGGCTCGAAGAGATGGTCGCTGATCGGCCCGGCGACCGCGAAGGCCAAGGGTCTGGACATTAGGGCCACCATGCGGCGCACGGCGAAGACGCGGCCCTGAAGATCGGGCTCCACGGCGGTCTGCCAGATCGCCTGGCTGAGGGCGCTGATGATCGGCACCTGGAG
>JBCCLG010001188.1:0-1608 GCA_039027015.1 Acidobacteriota bacterium
CCTGACGCACGACCTCGCCGTCGCAGCGATAGCAGTCCCTGCCGTCGCGCTTGTAGACGTGAAAGCGGTAGCGGCCGCGGGTTAGGCCCTCGGCCTTCAGCCTCTCGATGCGCTCGAGGCTGTTGGTCAATCCCCGAGTCTCGTAGGACTGCCGGGTGATCCTCAGAATTTCCGTGGCGAGCAGCCGCCTCTCGTCGGCGTCGAGATTCTTCGCCTTGCGCTTGGGGTCGATGCCGGACGTGTGCAGGACCTCGGCCCGGAGATAGTTGCCGAGTCCCGCGACGAATCCCTGGTCGAGCAGCACCGCCGCCAGCTGGCGCCCCGAAAAGCGCTTATCGGCGAGCCTCTCCTCGACGTCCTCAATCGAGACGTCGTGGCTCAGGAGATCGGGCCCGAGCCTGCCCAAGAACGGATGCTCGTGCAGGCGATCCGCGTCGAGCACCTCGATATCCGAGGCGCTGTAGAGCAGCGCCGACTTCTTGGAATTATGAATCGCCAGGCGCAGGCTGCGGTTGGTGTTGGGCAGCACGCCGGCCTTCTTGACCCACCACTTGCCGTAGAGCTGGTTGTGGCTGTAGATCACCCGGCCGCCTTCAAAGTGGGTCAGCATCGCTTTTCCCCAGGATTCGACCTTGAGGACTTGGCGGCCGCTCAGCGCCGCTGCGGCTTTGGCGGTGGGTTCAAGCGCGCACCACACCTCCAGGGCGACCTGGCCGGCCACGGCCTTTTGAATTTTGTCGGCTTCCAGACGAATCTCGGGTCCTTCGGGCATGGTGAGGCGGTCCTCGGCAAGAAAAGGCGGGTTTCAAAATCCTCGAGCCTGCGGGATGGGCATCGCTTCGCCCTTGATTCCCCTTCGGATGTCCGCCGGCATCCAGCCACGCGGCCTCTGTCGAACCCTCCCGTGCGTCCGCCAAATGGCTTCCATCTCCGAGCACCCTGGCTCCCGATCGCTCGCTTCTTCCTCGGCACTACTTCATGCAGTCACAACTTTCTCTCTACCCCAACAAGATCGCCGCCCCCGGCGGCGCTCCCGCCGAGTTCCCCAGGCTCGAGCTGCCGGCCGACTTCTCGCCTCGCCGGCTTCTGCTAATCCTCGGCGACCAGCTCACCCCGCAATACCTGGAGCACACGGGCTTCGACCCCACCCGGGACGCGGTGGTGATGTTTGAGGTCGCCGAAGAGTCGACTCACGTTCCGAGCCACAAGGCGCGCACTACGCTTTTCTTGGCGGCGATGCGGCATTTCGCCCTCGGCCTCCGGGAAAGCGGAACGCCGATTCTCTACGTCACCCTGGACGATCCCGAGAACAGCGGATCCTTCGCCGGCGAGCTCAAGCGGCTGGCGCAGGGCCTTCGGGCGCGGGGCGCCTCCGACCCTGAAGGCCTGGCGGTGATCCGGCCCGGCGAATGGAGAGTCCTTCAGGCCCTCGAGTCGGTGGCCGGGGAGCTGGGCTGGCCCCTCGAGCTGCACGAAGATCCCCACTTCCTCACGGATCCCGAGCGCTTCGCGAAGTGGGCCGAAGGCCGCAAGCAGCTGGTGCTCGAGTATTTTTACCGCGACGTCCGCAAGCGCCAGAAAATCCTGCTCGACGAAAACGGCAAGCCG
>JBCCLG010001189.1:0-1608 GCA_039027015.1 Acidobacteriota bacterium
GACATCGAGCGCCTGCGCGAGCGCGAGTTCGCCGCCGCGATTTTCGACGAGGTGCAGTACCTCAAGAACCGAGGCACCGTCTCTTATGAGGCGGCCGCCCGTCTGCGGATGCCGGTGAAGATCGGGCTCACGGGCACGCCGATCGAGAATTCCCTCGCCGAGCTCAAGGCCCTCTTCGACCTCGTTCTTCCGGGCTATCTAGGCAGCGACGTCGACTTCCACGAGCGCTTCGACAAGGCCCTCGAGACGCCGCCGCCGTCGGCGCCTTCGGCGGTTGACGAGGCCAGGCTCGAGGAAAGCCGCCTTCGCCTGGGCCAGCTGCGCCGGCTCATCTCGCCCTTCGTGCTGCGCCGGCTCAAGGCCTCGGTGCTCGACGAGCTGCCGGCCAAGATCGAAGACGTGCGCACCTGCGAGCTGAGCCCTGAGCAGGTGGCGCTGTATCGCCAAACCCTCGAGACCCGCGCGCGCCCCCTGGTGCAGAAGCTCCGGCAGGACGACGGCTCGCCTCTGCCGTATCTGCACATTTTCGCGGTGCTCAACCTGCTCAAGCAGATCTGCGATCACCCGGCCCTCGTCTCGGGCGATCTCGACCGCGCGGACCGCCACCGCTCGGGCAAGTGGGAGCTGTTTACCGAGATCCTGCGCGAGTGCCTCGATTCCGGGCTCAAGGTAGTGGTGTTCAGTCAATATCTCGGCATGCTCGAGTTGATCGACCGATACCTCACCGCCGAGGGAATCGGGCACGCCCGCCTCGAGGGCAAGACCGGCGCCGCCGAGCGCGGCCGCCTGATCGATCGCTTCAACTCCGAGGACTCCTGCCGCGTCTTCCTGGCCAGCCTCAAGGCCGGCGGCACCGGCATCGACCTCATAGGCGGCTCGGTGGTCATCCACTACGACCGCTGGTGGAACGCCGCGCGCGAAGACCAGGCTACCGACCGCGTCCATCGACTCGGCCAGAAGCGCGCCGTGCAGGTCTTCAAGCTGGTGACCGAAGGCACCCTCGAGGAGCGCATCGCCGCGATCATCGAGTCCAAGCGCGATCTGCTCGACAGCGTGGTGCAGGAAGACAGCACCCGCCTGGCCAAGATTTTCGACCGCTCGCAGCTGCTGGAGCTGCTGCAGGAGATCTGAGCGCGGCTCAGCGCGCGACGGGCAGCTGGAGCGTCAGCTCGAAGCGCTCGAGACCGTGGGCGAAGGGGCGTCCGACCCAAGACTCGAAGCACGGCTGATCGTCGGGCTCGAGGCCGCTTCCCGGCAGCCAGGTGCCGAAGAGCCAGTCGAGGGCCCTCTGCTCGAGCTGCAGATCGCCGGAGATCGCGACCTCGGCGACGCGCAGGGCCGGAAAGTCGAAGCGGCCGATCTCGCCGCCGTCGGCGGTGACCTCGGGTAGACGGTCGGGGCTCACCACCAGCGCGGCGTCGTAGCGGCAGTCCTCGAGCGCCACGATCTCCGGGTCCTCCCACATGTAGCCGAGCCATTGGCCGTCCGCGAGCCCCCGCGCCTCGGCCCAGTCCACCAGCCTGCCGTAGGCGTCTTCGACGACCCCTTCCCGATAGGGATCGAGCACCCGCACATACGCCACGGTGCGCGGCGGCAGGTCGCGCAGGC
>JBCCLG010001190.1:0-1600 GCA_039027015.1 Acidobacteriota bacterium
GCTCGACCAGCAGCGTGAGGGTGGCGGGCTGAAGATAGTCCGGCAGGCGCGCCTCGAGCCCGGCCATGAGGGTGCTTCGCCACGCCTCGCGCTGCTCGGCGCTGCTCGGCTCGTGCAGCCAGTCCGCCCACGCGCCCGGAGCGGCGGGCGCGTCGCGAAACGGCCACCGGGGCTCCGCCGCGCCCTCCGACTCCTGGTCGGCCTCGCTCCAGAAGACCGCATCGAAGGTCCAGGGAGACCGGCCCAGGCTCAGCTGGACCCGGACTCCCAGACGCTCGGCGAGGGGGCGAAGGGCGTGGGGGTCGATCCCGCCGCCGCCGTTCGATCCCCGGTCGAGCCTCCGGCGCAGGTCGGCCACCGTCGCCCGGGACGAGCGGGCCATTTCGCCGAGCGCCTCGAGCGCCCGGCGCTCGCGATCGAGCCGGGCGTTGGGAAGATCCCGCACCAGAACGCCGGCGCCGCTCGAACTCCCGGCGGGTGAGCCGAGCCCGCTCTCTAGAAGAAGCCGCTCGAGAGCCGCGGGATCAGGCGAGGCGGGCGCCTCGATCTCGCGGACGCTCGGGGTCTTTTCCCCTTCTTCGCCTTCGCCGTGCGGCTCCTCGATCTCGAGAATCACGTCGTAGCGGAAGCGGTGGAGCTCGTTGCCCGCGGCGCCCCATTTGGGCATCACGCGCACGTGGCGCACCCGCGGCAGGTGATCCGCCAGGGCCAGAAAGAAGCGGGGCGAGATCAGCAGCTCCTCGTCGGCCGTTCGAGCGGCCTCGATCTCCGCGTGCAGCTCCTCGGCCGAGCGGGCGCTGGGCGCCCGGTAGAGGGCTACCGAAGCGTGGAAGGCGCGCATCAGTTCGAAATCGCGCACGTCGCCCACGAAAATCCGTCCGCCGTCCGCCACCCGCTCCGCCGCCGACCGGAGCACCTTGAGCAGGTAGTCGGTGTCCGGAAAGTACTGGGTCACCGAGTTGATCAGCACTGCGTCCACCGCCCGCGCCTGGGGGATCTCGGGCAGCCGGTCGGCGGTGGAGTGCACCAGCGTGACGCCCCGCAGTCCCTCGGCCTCCACCAGCCGCCGCACGTGCTCGAGGGCCGGGGGCGAGAAGTCGACGCCGACGTAGCTCTCCACCTCGCTGGAACCCTCGTCAGCGCGGCCGCCCGCGGCCAGGCGCGAGAGCAGAAGACCGGTTCCGCAGCCGATCTCGAGCACTCTGCGGGGGCCGAGGGCGCGAATTCTATCGACCGTCTCCCGGACCCACTCGGCCATCTCGTCGGCGGGAATCGGGCTCTCGGTGTAGCTGCTGTTCCAGCCCACGATATGAAAACTCAAATCGCCGCCGCCCGGAAGGCCGTCCGGCGATGCGCCGGGCGTGTAAGTCTCGTCGTAAAGCACACGCCAGCGGTCCACCCGCTCCAGGTCCCGCGCGCCCGCGGAGTCGGCGGGGGAGGAGAGCCGAGGCACGACGTAGGCGTTGAGGGTCGCCTCGCCGGATTCGCCGTCGCTGCGGGCCACCACGGCGCAGGCCTGGGTTTCGGGCAGCGACTGAAGCACCGCCTCCACCTCCCCGGGCTCGACCCGGAAGCCCCGAATCTTGACCTGGTGATCCAC
>JBCCLG010001191.1:0-1600 GCA_039027015.1 Acidobacteriota bacterium
ACCCGGCGATGAACGGCCTGATGTTCGAGCAGATCCCGGTGCCGCAGGCGGAGCTGGCGGCCCGGGCCCTGGCCGATTTTCTGGCGCTCGCGCTCATCGCCTTCGGCAGTCTGCTGGCGATTCGGCGCGCCGGGGGGCGCAGCGTGCTCCTGGGGCTGCTGCTGGTCAACGTCTCGCTGCTGGCGGTCTCGTCGATGCAGGTTCGGCAGGAAACGGCGGCGGCGTCCGAGCTGGAGGAGGCCTCGAGCCCGGAGGCGCGCTCGCTGCCGCGGCCCCTGCGTTTTTCGAAGGAGCAGCCCAACGTGCTGCTGATCTTTCTCGACCGCTTCATGGGCGGCTTCGTCGAGAGGATCCTGGCGGAGGAGCCCGAGCTGAGCCAAAGGCTCCAGGGCTTCACCTGGTACCCGCTCACCGTGGCGGCGGGCGAGAACTCGATCGCCGGGCTGCATCCGCTGCTCGGCGGCTACGACTACATTCCTCGCGCCATGAGCGCCCGCGACCTGCCGCTGCGGGACGTCTCCACCGAGGCCTACAAAATCATGCCCTATAACTTCACCCAGCGAGGTTATGAGGCCAACGTCGTCAATCCCCGGGGGCTGGGCTTTACCCTCGACGGCGACTGCAGCTTCCTCGAGATGGACGGCGTGACCTGTTCACACATCTCCCTCGAGGTGACACGCCGCCTCGCCGAAGAGTACGGGATTCCGCTGGAGGTCCTTTCTGACGCCAACTACGCGAATTTCCTGGCCCTCCTCGGGTTGATGCGCAGCACGCCCTACGTGATCAAGGAGGTGATGCTGCAGCGCGGACCCTGGGCGCCCATTCTCGGCCACTCGGCGGGCAGCACCTTTCACCAGTGGGCGGAGCTGAAGTCGCTGCCGGACGTGACGGACACCGGCGCCGAGAAGAGCCAGTACAACTCGGTTTTCAACATCTTGCCCCACGAGCCTTACTTCATGAGCAAGGACTGCCGGGTGGTGCCGGAGCCCGAGGCGCTGACGGTGGAGGAGCTGGCGTTTCAGGGCTACAGCAGCAATTTCGAGTGGTACCACGCCGTCGCCGCCCGCTGCACCCTGCTTCTGGTGGCCGACTACTTCGACTGGATGCGCGCCCAGGGGATTTACGACAACACCAAGATCGTCATGGCCTCCGATCACGGCATCGTCGGAGAGAGCATGACCGATAGATCCTCCCGCGCCGTGGCCGGCGGCACCACCGACAGCATCTTCGTGCGCACTCGCTCCGTGCTCTTCGTGAAGGACCGCGAGGCGCGCGAGGCTCTCGCGATTTCCGAGGAGTTTCTTCCCAATGCCGAGGTGCCGCGCATTCTGTGCGAGGAAATCGGCGGCTGCGTCAATCCCTTCCTCGACGATCGACCGATCGAGGCCTTCGGGCGAGATGACCCCTTCATCATCACCTTCGTGCCTTGGCAGTTCAATCAGCAGGATCCGACAAAATTCGTGATCAACGACGAGATGATGCTGATCGGCAAGGATCCGTATCGGGCGTCGAATTGGCGGAGGGTCCATCGTGATCGATAGGAGGAGGCGCGCGCCCAGGGGCGCCGTGCTGCTCGCCGCCGGTCGCGGCAGCCGACTGG